>CAYWBI010000260.1:0-4641 GCA_964456445.1 uncultured Calditrichaceae bacterium | reverse complement strand
CTCGTGCACCAATGAAGGCACCAACAGGGTGATGACCAGGGCAATTATGCCCCCGAGAACCAGGAAAATGACAATGGTTGCCTGAAGACGCGACAACCCGCGGAACTCCAGGTAACTGGCCGCCGGATCCAGGATGTAGGCAATGAGTGCGGAGATCACTATAAGTATAACGGTTTTATGGATTGCGCTGACCAGCCATAGAATTCCCAGAACCAGGATGATTCCAAGGATGATTTTAAAGATGCGTGTTATAGCTGTATCCATCAGATGTTATCCGTTTTATATTGGTCAAATTCACCCTTTATCTGGTTTATACGCACTTTTAACTGACGGTTTTCCAATGTGGTAAGACGCAGCCGCTCAGCAATCATCTGCGCCAGACGGCGTAATATTTTATTGCCAATACGCGGATTCGTTTCCAAAAGGCCAAACAGATCCGGTTGAAAAAATCCCAGCAGTTTTGTGTTGGCAGATGCACTCGCGGAAGCCGTGCGTTGCCCTTCCAGGACAAGCGCCATCTCACCGAAGAAATCGCCATTGGAAAGCAGAACAAGTAGTTTGTTTTCCTTGCCTATGGTGATATTGACCCTGCCTGATTCGATGATATACATACCCATGCCGGGTTCGTTTTCTTTAAAAATTACTTCGCCGCTTTTATAGTGCCTGCGGTGCAGAATACGTTCAA
This sequence comes from uncultured Calditrichaceae bacterium, assembly GCA_964456445.1. GTDB lineage: Bacteria > Calditrichota > Calditrichia > Calditrichales > J004 > CAYWBI01. The sequence continues at coordinate 3,956 of CAYWBI010000260.1, read as the reverse complement.
CAGACTTTAATTCTTTGTAGCCAAGGTCCTGGAAAACCGGTACGCGTTTGAGAACGGTAAAAATGTTTTCCTTTATCGCTGACTTAGGTTTAAAAATATTGCTCCAAAAAGGGTCATCTGACATGGTCAATCCTGTATGATTTTTATTCACCCAAATTTACATACCTTGAATTTCTATATCAAGAATCGAATGCTTTAGGGATAAAGTTTATAAAATCAATGATTTTATTGACGATTTTTTTGCTACAAATCATTAAGCAACATCGATACTATCCGGTTAATCCTGATGCGGCTCAATCCCATGGGTTTTATTCGCAATGCTATTGATACAATTTTTAAACCGGATATCATGGAAATAGCATTATCCATAAGAATACTTAAAAAGCGTAAATATTCCAGGAGCAGGACAGATCAGATTAGGGCAGATGTATAATTGTTGAACGATTATCCGGACGTTGGCGCCCGGACATTGCCGGTATATTACACATATCAAAACCTTTCTCTTTAATGAAACATTGTGCAAAACGACAACAAAACCAGAAACGCTGCTTTATGGGTTTATCGGGATAAATTGCGGGGGGATATTATTATTCAAACGGACTAAGTATAATTTGTTTTTTATTTATGTATAACTATATTCGGTGATAAACAAAACCAAGATCAACATACCGCTCCGCCATGCACAATGGATATATTTTTTTGGTACATTAGTGTCCGGTTCTTCTCCAAAAGTGTACTTATAACATATTGATTTATTAAGGAAGGAAAAATAATATGGTTAGAGAAATGTTCTTTAAACTAAAAAATGTTATACCAATACTGTTTTTTCTATTGGTTTTTAGCTGTGAAGAGCACGTTTCTAAAGCAGAATTCGTTAAAAACAATTCTGAATTGGAACAGATGGTTGTCCAGGACCAAAAAATGAGAATGAAAGACAGCAATGAACCTACGGAGCCAAAAGATAAAATACACAGACACCGGGTAATGGAATTATTGTCCAATAATTTAGTAAAAACTCCTGACGATAAATTTAATGCCGCTTTAATTTTACAGCATACGGCCCTCACCTATTGCAATAATGAGTTAAAAAGCATTAGCCCCGAAAATTATTATTTAGCATTTACCTTGGCAAAGAGCTCCATGGATTCCGGCAATAAAGGCTCTGTCAGTTTAGTGGCCGCGACTTATGACAGATTTCTTTATTTCACAGAGGGTTATCAAAAATATGGTACCCAGAAAATTTATTATAAGGATACGGATGAAATGCTTTGGGCCCCGATTGATCCTTTGACGACCGATGAAGAAAGAAAAAGATATGGTGTTAAAGCATTATCCGAATTGTTAAAAGAAACCAAAATGAAAACAATACCCAATAATGGCAACAAATAACACGGGTATTAGATAAACTTCATTACTTTTAACAGCACCACCAAATCTTATATCTGTCCTCGTGCCTAACCGTGCTAAAAGGCCATTTGTCTCATCTCGGCTTTTATCCAATCCTTTCACCTTAGCTTCAGCCTTATTTTAGAAGGGCTAAAACGGATTGATATGGTTTTATCCGCCATTATTCCTGTTGATTGATTTAAAAACAAGTTAAAGACTTTTTCTAACTCCGTGTGAAAGGGATGTTTTTTTGATGACTCATTACATATAGCGTTATTCTACCGTTTTTAGACATCCGTGGTATTCGTTATAAAGAGGTCTCAAAAATTTATAAAAGTCATTTTAATATTTTAAACCCAAGACTCTAATGGCTATAAAAAATGAGCGCAAATACAATTAATAAAAATATTGAAACCTCTATGATAACTTTTTCTTTATACCATAAATCCTTGCCGGTTCAGATGTAGTTCTGCCCCCTTTTTATCAGCGTTCATTTTGCTGACCCTGTAAAAGATTATAGGTGAGCGGCTCCGCCATCTATCGAAAGATCAATTCCTGCAACATAGGATGAATCACCGGACGCAAGAAAAAGAACGCCTTTTGCAATTTCCTTTGATGTACCCATTCTTTTCATTGGGTTCATTGATGTAAATTGTTCCTTAACCTCCGGAACAGCCTCCTGGGGAAATCCCAATTTTTCAAATATTGGCGTCTCTATCGGGCCAGGGGCGATAGAGTTCACACGGACCCCCTTATCCAACAACTCCGCGGAAAGTGACCGGGCCAGGCTTCTTACAGCCGCCTTTGTAGCGGAGTAAACACTGGTATTGGCAAAACCTTTTTGATCTGCCGCCGATGTGGTCAGGATAATTGAACTTCCATGATTTAAAAGAGGCAAGGCCTTTTGAATATTGAAATATAAGCCCTTTAGATTAGTGTTCATCTGACGGTCATAAGATTCTTCAGTTACCATTTCTATTGGCTCAAAAGTTCCGATACCGGCATTTAAAAAAAGAACGTCTATTTTTCCTGAAAGCCCTTTTATTTTGCCATACAGCCCGTCAATTTGACTAACCTCGGATACATCAGATACAATTCCGATAGTTCCTTCGCCAATCTCCTTTATTGCCAGATCCAGAGCATCTTGTCTTCTGCCAGTAATGATTACCTTGGCGCCTTCTTCCTGGAACGTTTTAGCGGTGGCAAGGCCAATACCACTGTTTCCACCTGTAATCACTGCTACTTTACCTGCTAACTTCATGTTCCCCCTTTACATTTATTGATGAATATTTATTGTACGCTAACATAAGGTACAATATCCCTTTTTAGCAAGTAGTTACCAAAAAGTAGGATACATACATATTTGTATGTAATGTGCAAATTCAATATATTTATAGAAAAAAAGGACGAAAATGAATCAACCGGTATGTAATTGTGCCCTGACCTATGCCGTAAGTGTCATCAGCGGGAAATGGAAACTATACATTCTTCATGCGCTAAGGAATGGCCCAAAGAGGTATGGGGAAATAAAAAGGGTCTGCACTAATATCACGGAAAAGATGTTAACCCAGCAATTGAGGGAATTGGAAAAGGACGGGGTTTTAAGCAGAAAAGTATATCCGGAAGTTCCACCAAAGGTTGAATACACTTTTACCGAATTAGGCAGGAAACTAACTTTTTTGTTTGACCCGCTTACTAAATGGGGCGTAGAATATATCAAGCAGAAACATCCGGAGAGAACTGATTTACTGATAAAAACCGAAAAAATAAGTGCTTGACTATCAAATAAGCCTGAATGGATGACGGGTGATTGACCAATACCGTTTTTATCAGAATCAGGTTTAGAAACATGTTGTTGATCAGAATTAATGATTGCTTTAATGATATCCATTCAAAATCACTTTCGGGAAACCTAAAAAATTGAGAGAGTACGCGCCGATCTTTAACAACATTAACCAATATGTTGATTTAAATACAGATGATGAGAAACAACTTGTTTCCGTAATAAAAACAACTCATGTAAAAAAGAGGCAATTTATTGTTCAACCCGGATTTATTTGCACACATCAAACTTACGTAGTTAAAGGCGCTTTTAGGGCATATTTGCTAAATGTTGACGGTGCAGAATCTACGATCCAGTTTGCGATTGACGATTGGTTCATCAGTGATTTCAACAGTTACATTACACAAACCCCCGCCTCATTATTCGTTGAGGCAATTGAAAACTCATTAATTTTTCAAATTGGACATAGCGATGCGGAAATGCTATGCGCTGAGAATCATAAAATTGAACGCTTTTTTAGAATTGTTGCCCAAAAATCCTTTGCTTTTGCCCAAAGAAGGATTCTCTCAAATCTGAGCAAAACGGCCGAGGAACGCTACCTTGAATTCAATTCCATGTACCCTTGCATAATTCAAAGGGTTCCACAGTATGCATTAGCTTCTTATTTAGGTATGACGCCTGAATTCCTTAGTAAAATCCGAAGAAAAATTACGGGCAATTCTTAATCTGTCTTAACTAAACTTGTTAATGTAGTTCATTTTTAATTGTTTGTTATTTATTAATCTTC
>CAYWBI010000259.1:0-4657 GCA_964456445.1 uncultured Calditrichaceae bacterium | reverse complement strand
TATTCATGGCTAAAAATAAAAATCACCTTTTTGGTTCCGGCTTGTCCGGGTTAGGGGTTTATATCATTCAATACCCTGGCCTATGGATTTTAACACAATATTTTATTCCCAACGGCAGCAAATATTGTTCTTAAATATTTATCTTACCCGATATGTATATATCAAAGCGGTTTATAAGGAAGAACAGACCTTTTATAAAAAAACCCTTTATATCAAAAAAACATTTGTTTAGATTCCATTTATTCCGTTCCTTCTCCGACCTAACAAATAAGGTTTAGATGTGAAGTATTGTTTTGTTATATCCTGGCTTATAATTTTGAGCGCTGTTTTATATGCCACTGAAACCGTAAAGGGCGTTGTTTATGATGCTAAAAGTGGTCATCCGATAGTTGCCGCCAATATCTATCTTCAAAATCAGCAGCAGGGCACAACAAGTGATGAAGATGGTTATTTTGAACTTGACGTATCATCTGTTGTTCAGAATGAAATATTGGTGATTGAACATGTGGCCTATGATTCCTTGCACATCACCGTAGCCCGGGCTTTGAACCGGCACAAATTTGCTCTTAAACCCAAGTCAATACAGGGCGATAAGATCGAAATTCAGGCGGATAGAGAGCAGGAAAGCCGGCTGGAATTGCCGGTTTCACTTACCATAATCGATGCAAAAAATATCGAAGGCAAAGGGTTTGTCGATCCGGGGGATTTGCTGCGCACCAATCAGAGTGTACAGGTGGACGAGGCTTTGAGCGGGAGCAAAACCATCTCCATACGCGCCGGAAACCCGGAAAATGTGCTGGTGCTTTATGATGGCATCCGCATGAATAACAATTATGACAATGTTTTTGATTTTTCACGCATCAACGTGGAAGACATCAAACAAGTGGAAATAATCAAAGGCAGCAACACGTCATTGTACGGGGCGGAAGGCTTGTCCGGCGTTATCAATATTGTTCCGCGATTATATCAGAAACACCTGGTGCGTTTTATCCAGAAATTCGGTTCCTATAACTCGGGTGACTGGAGCCTGCAATTAAACAAATCCCTTTTTAAAAAATTGTATGTTTCCTATAGTCAGCGGCGCGCGGGCAGCCAGCGCAGTTATGGTGAAAACGGTCTATATCTTGAAAACAAATCGATAAACCATTCGGCAAATGTCATCTACAATTTATCCGGCGCACAGGGTGATTCTACAGCAAGTTCGCTTAGTGTGCTCTATCTGAATAATAAATTGGATTATACCAACACGCGGGAATTGGAATCCATAAACACCCGGAACGAGATTGGCGCGCTGCGTTTTAAAGGAAATATCGGGCCCATTGACCATCTCAAGCTTTCCTTCTCTATTCAAACCCTAAATAACAAGCAAAGTTTTACAGCGGATTCCACGGTTACCTCCCGCAACGTAGCAAATCGTAAATATGCTTTTGATGGCCGTAAACGTTTCGATTACAGGACGTTGAGCCTGACCCTGGCCTGGCAGTATGAAACAATAAAGCTGGATTATTTAAACAATCTCCAGCTTTTAGATGTGGATGGAAAGATACGGAGCGTTAAGTTTAACCGGGATAAGCAAGGCGCCGTGGCGCTGTTGGCCTTTAATTCCGGCAAGGACGCCTTTGCCGACAATATCCGCCTTGCGGTAAGCTACCGCTATGATAATGTGCGCGATAATCAGCAAGACCAGCCGGGAAATTCGGATAGAAACTGGTCGGCGGGAATGTTTAAGGCATCGGTACAGGTACAAAAAACACATCAGAACATCCACTATAATTTTTTATTTAATACGGGCAGCAACCTGCGCTATCCAACGTTGTTAAACCAGTTAAGCGCCCCGGATTCCAACCTGTCGCTTTCCGGCGATCCTTTTGTAACGGCCCAGCTGGCGCCGGAGAAAAACCGCAGTTATGAAGTAGGTCTGTCGATCGGCAGCAAGAAGGTACAGGCGCCTCAAATCGATTCCTGGCATTTTAAGGTGAGTTATTTTAATAATTTGTATGAAAATAAATTTCGTAATTTTTATACACCCTACAGCCCGTTTGCATTTTACGACAATGTACCCAATGCATCGTTGAGCGGTGTGGAAGCCAACGCCGGGGTGAACTTTCTGGCAAGTGTTCTCGCCCTTGATGCCGGAATCTCGAGTTATAATATTTCCGACAAGGCGGCATTCCCCCTAAAAAGTGACTTGAAAATTGTGGCCAATGCCTATCTGGAATTGGAACGGTATAATCTCCAGGCCAACTGGTTCCATTCCAGTGAACAGATCGGCTGGTTCCGTAATGGTGCAAATAATCTGCAACAACAAAGCATTCCGGGGTTCAGCAATATCAATCTCTATCTTAGTACTGAAGTAAAATTATGGCAAAGCAAACTGCAATTGACCCTCTCGGGAATAAACCTGCTCTCCGATGCGACCAAACTCAATGGGCTGGCCATACACGACCGTCGGTACTATATAGGATTGGGTATAAAATATTAAACGGATGATGCAATTCATGAAAAAGCTTAAACAAAAATCGGTACTTCCATTGATATGGCTTTTGACTTCGGTTGTTTTGATCTGGGGCTGTACCGAAAATCCATTTAGTGACAATATTTTTTCCGGTGGCGACGGACAAAATTTTTCCGGCACGGTACAGCTTGAAAACAGCGCCGATCCATCCGGTGTGTTTGTCTGGCTTGAAGCTTTTAACTTAAAAACGACGACGGACAAAGACGGTAACTTTTCTTTTAAACTCCCGCCCCGTCAGCAGTCGCATCCAGGCGGTGGGTTAACCGGTTATTATACGGTCTATTTTTATGTTGAAAACTATGATTTGGTTTCTGCCCGTATTTTCCTGTTCGATGGCGCTGTCGATTATGTTAAAAGCGGTATGGATAGTGATGGCCGTTTTAAAGAGAAAATAGAACTACGCAAGCTGCTGAATATTCATAGCTATCTTGATACCCTGCAGATGCGTGATATGAATTACCCGGGCCTGATAATCAGTGCCGACCTATTATCGGTCCACAGGGATGCGCTTATGATAACCACCACACTGTTGCGTGGCGGTGGTTGGGCTTCGGTCCTTTTGCTTAAGCAGGGCGTTCCAAAGGATTCGCTGATCATTATTGATCAGGGTGGTTTTCTTGGTGCGGTACGTGTAACCGATCCTCAAAAATTATCTTTGTTTATTCCTACGAGGAGTATTGTTCTAAACCCTGGTGTATATTTCCCTATCCCTTTTTTCTATCTGGAACGTGATTTGCCTACGGGCTTGATTGATGCCCTGGGACACGAAAAACGTACACTTTCCGCCGCCTTTTTACAACTTCCGGTTCGTGTAAATGTCTCTCCGTTTACCATAAAATGACCGCTCTTAATAAATCAATCCGCAAAATTCAGTGAAATGCCTCCCATGGATATGTTCCTTTCGCTCTGATTTGGAGAGGTATGTTGAATAACGGTCTCCTTTTTTTGGCCTGTTTGGAATGAATTGAGTATATTTCCCCTTGATTTGCTTCTTATCGGGGCCAGACGCCGTATTTGCTTTTATTAAATCCTGAATGCCACAGCGCATTTTGAAAAAGCGGTTCGGATTGCCTGGAAATAATTAAAGCCGTGCAAACGTTAAGAAGTATTCAAGAAGCAGAAAAAGATCAGTATAACTCAAATGTGCGTTTTTGCAAGCCGGGAACAAAGGATAATCTGTTTCTCATCAAGCCTGGTATGGGCTTAATATTCATCCAAAAGGGGGGAGTTATGAAGAAATTACTTATCGGAGTTGCGGTCATCGTTGTTGTCGTCATCGTGGTGATGCTCATCGTACCGCAAGACTATGCGGTTGAACGTGAAGTAACGATAAACCAACCGCGTTCGGTTGTGTTTAATTATATAAAATTACTGAAGAATCAGGATAATTTTAGTATTTGGGCCAGGGCGGATACCGCCATGAAGAAAAGCTTTCGCGGAACCGATGGGACTGTGGGCTTTGTATCGGCCTGGGACAGCGACAGCGCAGATGTTGGCAAAGGTGAACAGGAAATTATAAAAATAACGCCACCCGAGCGGATTGATTTTGAACTGCGTTTTATAAAACCATTTGAAGCAACCGATCAGGCCTATATGACCACCGATAGCGTGGATACTGCCCGGACTGTCGTCAAATGGGGTTTTAATGGTTCCATGGCCTATCCCATGAACCTGATGTTATTATATATTGATATGGAAAAAGAACTTGGTACCCCCTTGAACGATGGTCTGGTTAATCTTAAGGGAATTCTGGAGAAATAGTTTTATGCGTTTTAAGGCAACGACGGTTTCCGAATATATCGAAGAAGTGCCCCTGGAAAGGCGGCCCTATTTTGTAAAACTGCGTGAGACCATCCTTGAAAACCTGCCCGATGGCTTTCAGGAACAATTAAGTTATGGTATGATCGGCTATGTTGTTCCGCTCAGTATTTATCCTGCCGGTTATCATTGTACACCGGATCTGCCGTTGCCTTTTGTAAATATTGCATCGCAAAAAAACTTTATCGCCCTTTATCATATGGGCATCTATGTGGATAAAAATCTTCTGGATTGGTTTGTGGGTGAATATCCAAAACACTGCAAATATAAACTAGTACAAGGTTTCAATAAAACCTTTACAATAGTTTAGAATTTGACTACATT
>CAYWBI010000258.1:0-4723 GCA_964456445.1 uncultured Calditrichaceae bacterium | reverse complement strand
TGCTCATTTTACTTAGTTTATGAAATATTTTGAAATAAATAAACAGGGTCATAAAAGATGAATTGGAAAAACAAGTTAAAGACTGGCGGGATAATCCGTTCGAACCACACCGCATTGCACAATACAGAACCGTGGCGTATCAGAAGACGACAGTCATGAAATATCTTGATAATTTAATTGCCTGGGGCGATTACCTTTTCCGTCAGGAGTCCATGGAGTCTCAAAATGAGGCGACGCAAATATATATAATGGCTGCAGAAATACTCGGACCAAAACCCAAAAAGACACCTCCAATAGCCAAACCAAAAGTTGAAACCTATAATGAACTGGAAGACGAATTCGACAAATTTTCCAACGCACTCATACAAGTTGAGAACATGATCACTGTTATGCCCGGCGATAGTATTGATGGAGGCGACACGGCCCCGTTGCCTTTGTTGTATTTTTGCATTCCACAAAATGATAAACTGTTACAATATTGGGATACAGTTGCCGATCGGCTTTACAAGATTCGGCACTGTATGAATATCGAAGGTGTGGTGCGACAACTCTCTCTTTTTGAACCGCCCATTGATCCCGGTGCATTGGTCAGAGCAGTCGCTGCAGGTATTGATATCAGTAGTGTATTGGCTAATCTGAATGCTCCGTTACCGTACTACCGGTTCAATATAGTCTTACAAAAAGCCAATGAATTTTGCAATGATGTAAAAGGACTTGGCAATGCTTTGCTATCGGCATTGGAGAAGAAAGATGCGGAAGCGATGAGTTTGCTCCGGCAGAGCCAGGAAATAAAACTTCTTGAGGCAGTAAAGACCGTCAGAGAAAAACAAATTGAAGAGGCCAAAGAAGGTTTGGAAGGTTTAAAAAAGTCAAAGGAAATGGTTGAGATCAGGAGGAATTACTATAGAGATATTGAGAAACATATTACCGGAGAGATAGCTGCAATGACCTTACACGGTAGTGCTATAGTATCAGAAATTACTGCAACAGTCTTAAATGCGACAGCAGGTGTTGCCCATTTAATTCCCAATGTCAAGGTTGGTGCTTCAGGATTTGGTGGTTCACCACATGTAACCGTAGAGTATGGAGGTGGAAATATAGGTAAATCGTCATTTAGTTGGGGAACCTTTTTTAGTGGACTAGGCACTGTACTACACTCAGGAGGAAACCTATCATCAACTATAGCTGGTTTTGATCGTCGTTGGGATGATTGGAAACTTCAAGAACAAATTGCTGAAAAGGAGCTCGAACAAATCGATAGACAAATTTCAGTTTCTGAATTACGCATCACCATTGCAGAAAAAGAATTGGAAAATCAGATTCTACAAATTGACAATGCCAAAGCGACAGATGAGTTCATGAAATCAAAATATACAAATAAGGAACTTTACCAATGGATGGTTGGCGATATTTCTCGTGTCTATTTCCAAAGCTACCAATTAGCCTATGATATGGCAAAGAGAGCCGAACGCTGCTTTCGCTTTGAATTGGGCATTCAGGATTCCAGTTATATTCAATTTGGCTATTGGGATAGTTTGAAGAAAGGTCTGCTTTCTGGCGATAAGCTTCAATATGATCTCCGCCGCCTTGAAAATGCTTACCTGGAACAAAACCGCCGGGAACTTGAACTTACAAAGCACATTTCTCTTGCAATGCTCAATCCGCTGGCGCTCATGAAATTGAAAGAAACCGGTCGCTGCTTTCTCACTCTACCCGAGGAGATTTTTGATTTGGACTACCCGGGGCATTATTTCCGGCGCATTAAATCGGTAAGCATCACCCTGCCTTGCGTGGTTGGGCCCTATACAACAATTTCATGCACTCTTCGTCTGCTTAAAAACTATATCCGAATCAAAACAACCCCGGCCAATCCCTACGAGCACAATAATGACGAGGGCGTCTGGACAGATGACGAGCGGTTTATCGAAAATAATATTCCGGTTAAAGCCATTGCCGCTAGTAATGCCCAGAACGACAGCGGCGTGTTCGAACTGAGCTTCCGGGACGAGCGTTACCTGCCCTTTGAAGGTGCTGGCGCTGTAAGCGAATGGTCACTGGAACTTTTCAGCGACCTTCCTGCAAACAATCCAGACCCGGGGAATCCCGACTTCGGCAAACTCCTGCGGCAATTCGATTACAACACCATTTCTGACGCCATCCTGCATGTCAAGTACACGGCGCGCGAGGATGCCGGTGTGTTTAAAAATGGTGTGGTCACTCATCTTAGAAACTATTTCAGTCAAGATGGGGCGACGCACTCCCTGCGTATGTTTAGCCTGCGACAGGAATTTCCGAACCAATGGCACAGTTTCCTCCATCCGGCAAATCCGGGTGATGGGAACGTTTTTAACTTGGAGATGTCACAAAACCTTTTCCCCATCAAAGACCATGGGAAAACCATGAAAATAAATGCAATATGGTTGCTGGCCCGCTGCACGAATGCAGGAAGCTACGATGTTGTTTTGACGCCCCCATTGCCTGTACCACCACCGGCAGGATCAGACACAATGACGCTTGACCCGATCAACCAATATGGTAGTATGCATTTCGCTACAAAGAGTAAACAGGATACTCCTCCTCTTGCAGATATCACAATTAATCCATCAGCACCGCCGATTAAGTGGCAATTAAAAATGACTCGTCCCGGCGGCGGGAATTTGCAAGTAGATCCGGTGAAAAAGATCATGGAAGTGGAGAATCTACACTTGGTGTTAGGGTATGAATGGGTGTTGCCTTGATTTTGCGACTCGGTAGCAAAAATCAACAGACAGGCAGAGACGAACGAGTGGTGATCGATTTATTCCTTGCCATTTCGGGAAAAGGAGAAGCGTGCTTAAGTAAACAAAATACATTTTTCCAATTAATAAACAACTCAAATGATGTTGCAAAAGTTTTATATATTGTGTCTCCTGATTATTTGTTTTTAATGGAAAATGAAAAAGTTATTTATGATGATGCAATAATTGTTGATGAAGATTGGGATAAATTAAAAGATGCAGACTGGTATAAATCAATTTCCCCATTTATCGATAGGGTAGAAGCGTACAAGAAAGTAAAAAAATTGAAGCATAAAATGGATTGAAATTATAGGAGTTGTGTTTTTTAATATCAGTCTAGTACAATAAACAGGTGGTTGAAAATATGACAAATAATATCTGTAACTGCAAACTCATCCACCGCATCATGAACTTTATGCTGCGTAACAAAAATTATGCACTGTCTACCCTAGCTACCTAATAAAATTCGTTCCAAAACCTGGAAACAAATCTGGGTGGTTTACTAAAATCTGTAGGCGGCGGTGAAAAGGCCTTGTATTTGGGCGGTATCTCTGCTATTGGGCAATCTCCAGTAATTGATCTTGCTAGTCTAAGGTCGGTGATGGCTTATTGGGGAGGGGGCATAAGCGATATTATAAAAATATTTTTTTTCTGAAATATTCAAGCATTGCTGCAAAGATACTTAGTCCAACAATATAATCTTTGGAAGGGTTGCACCTTTACCATAATCACTCCTGCAATAACGCAAAGCCAACGTCCCACTAATTCATCAAATCCCGGAATCACCCGTACTTACTGTTTAGGTTTTAACGTATTCAATACAATCGTCACCCAGGCCCGGGAAACGCCCAGCTTTCGTGCCAGCGCGGCCCGACTTCCGATCTTAGGATTGTTAACCATTTTTTGGTATTTTAATGCCAGGTCATAGCGAGAAACACGTTTTTTTACTCTCTTCGTACTAACCCTTGTCCCACGCGCGCCCATGTGTAGTGGGAACTCTATGCTAAAGAAGTTCGGGTTTAACTCCAACCAGCAGAGCACAAGCCTTCATGGAAGAAATTTCAGAAGGCTTTATTCTTTTACTCACTCGAAAGGGCCCGAATCCCTAAATATTGGATATTGGATATTGGATATTGGATATTGGATATTGGATATTGGATATTGGGTATTCAATTCCATCAGCCCCCGATTTACGAAAAAGGAACACCGATTTTTAATTTTGGAACGGCACAATCAGGACAGATCGGAAATCTTCAATCGTTGATCGATGTTCGGTGTTGATTTTGGGACGTGCTCAAGTGCCCCTACCTTTAGGTAGGGGATAAAATCGCGCAAAAAAATTATGGGCTTTAGCCCAAAACATATCTCCAACTGAACAATTTAATAAACCCTTTCAGGGTTTTTTATTGTTGCCACGCTTTTACCAGGGCGCCGCCCTTCGCTTTGTTATTTTTCCCCATTGGGGAAAAGAGGCGCGCCGCGAAGTCACATTTCTGTTTATCCTCTTGTTGTGAACAGGTTTTTGATTTACGAACAAGGAACACCGATTTTTGATTTTGGAACGGCGCAATCAGGACAGATCGGAAATCTTCAATCGTTGATCGATGTTCGGTGTTGGTTTTGTGTTGTGCTCAAGTGCCCCCTACCTTTATGTAGGGGATAAAATCGCGCAAAAAAATTATGGGCTTTAGCCCAAAACATATCTCCAACTGAACAATTTAATAAACCCTTTCAGGGTTTTTTATTGTTGCCACGCTTTTACCAGGGCGCCGCCCTTCGCTTTGTTATTTTTCCCCATTGGGGAAAAGAGGCGCGCCGCGAAGTCACATTTCTGTTTATCCTCTTGTTGTGAACAGGTTTTTGATTTACGAACAAGGAACACCGATTTTTGATTTTGGAACGGCACAATCAGGACAGATCGGAAATCTTCAATCGTTGATCGATGT
>CAYWBI010000257.1:0-4723 GCA_964456445.1 uncultured Calditrichaceae bacterium | reverse complement strand
TAAAAAACAAAACAGGAAGACTGTCTGGTTCTTCCAGAACCAAACAGGGCTTTTTCGTTTACACAAAAAAGCTTACACCCCCCTTATCCGCAGCATATCTGTTTGTCTCATAGCTGACAAACAATACAAATCAGCTTGATATCACAAGTGTAAAGCAGGCAGTGCCAAAGAAAAAAGTGAGTAAAAAGGATAGAGCCCCCCAAAGGGCCAAAACACTGCCGGCAGCATTAAAAACAGGTTTAACGGGTTTATGCCCGTTTTTTTATCCTTCCCTGCCCCCGGGTTAGGGTCTTCCGCATAAATATTAAATATTTGCCTTGTATTTCTAAAGCATAAGTTTAGTATTTACCTTGTATTTCTAAAGCAAAATGTCTAAATTTGCCTTGTATTTCTAAAACAAGGTATAAAATGTACCGTTTTGCCGATAAAAAACTTGTCGGATGGAAAGATCAGAAAAAGCGCAAGCCGCTTATTGTCCGCGGTATGCGTCAGGTTGGGAAGACCTATTCGGTTACCCATTTCGCCGAGCAGTATTTTCCCGGACGCATTCACAAAATCGATTTTGAAATGCGGGCCGATTTATGCGCACCGTTTGAAACGAATCTTGATGTAAAAAGGATTCTCGCCGAATTGGAACTCTTGCTGGGCATAAAAATTACCCCGGGAAAGGACCTATTGTTTTTTGATGAAATCCAGAACTGTCCCAATGCCCTGCGGTCGTTACGCTATTTTTATGAGGAAATGCCCGCATTACATGTTATTGCCGCAGGCTCCTTATTGGATTTCGCTTTGGGAGAAATTTCTTTTCCGGTAGGCCGGGTCCAGTTTCTGGATGTTTATCCGATGTCATTCCATGAATTTTTACGCGCCTGTGGAAAGGATGCCGCAGCGAAACTGATAACGGCCTGCAATCCACAAAAACCCGCTCCGGCTGTTCATAAGATGTTACTGGAGGAAGTACGCAAATACTTCTTTGTGGGCGGAATGCCCGAGTGTGTAAAAATTTTTAGTGAGAATGGCAAATTTCAGGAAGTGTTCGAAATCCAGGCGGAATTGATCACGGCCTTCCGGCAGGACTTCTCCCATTATAAACCTTTTGTGGATAAACATTGCCTAGATTCCGTATTGGTCAACAGCGCCCGATCGGTAGGGCGCCAGACAGTTTATGCACAACTGACAGATACCTTTAGCGGCCCAACCATCAAAAAGGCCTATACACTGTTGGAGCATGCACACCTGGTACGGCGGGTGCCGGCCGTAGCGGGCGCAAGCATTCCACTGGGGGCGTCGGCATCTCCACGCAAATTTAAAACCTTGTTTGCCGACATCGGCCTAATGAAACATTTATGTGGAGTGCGCCAGGGCGAGGAATATTTCAGGAAAGACCTTTTGGCCATCCATAACGGCGCTCTGGCCGAACAATTTATAGGGCAGGAAATTTTAGCGGCAGGCAATTCACAGATATTTTACTGGAGCCGCAATGCCAAAAGCAGCACGGCGGAGGTGGATTATATGATTGAAAAAAAAGGTACCGTCTGCCCCATCGAAGTTAAGAGCGGCCCGGCGGGTAAACTGCGGAGCATGCACCTGCTTTTAAACAGCCGGCCCAAAATCCCGATCGGATATGTACTTTCCACCGCCGAGGCAGGTGAATTGCCCGCTCAACGTTTGCGTTTTGTTCCGCTATATTTTAGTCACAGCCTGTTTGCCCCTTCTGCCCCGGAAGTGTGATTCCATAATACTTTGTTTCCATCATTCCGTTTTTCTTTGTAAAATAGCATAAATAAAATATGGCACGCGCTCACTTTTAACTCAGGTTGTACCGTGACTTTGATCCTGTTAAAAAAATATTACCGTCCGTTTCTGATCATGTTGTTGATAACGGCGATTTCCCTGCTGCACTATAACACGCCCACCATGGACTGGCAATTCCACCTGGTCTATATGCAGGCCTATTTTATCCCCATTCTTCTGGCGGCTTTTTGGTATGGCATACGGGGCGGCCTGGGCTCGGCCCTGATGATCAGCGCTATATATCTGCCGCACATCATGTTGCAATGGGGCGGACTGGTGGAAAACAACCTGATGCGTTTTATGCAGATCGTCCTGTTTAATATCGTTGGTTATCTCACCGGGCTAAAGTCTCAGGGCGAACATGAGGAAAAGCAACGCTATCAACAGACAGCACATGAACTGGAAGAAACCCTGGAACAGGTCCGGGAACAATCGGGGCAAATTTCCGAAATGGAACAGCAGCTTCGGGCGGCCGACCGTCTGGCCATTGTGGGCGAACTAACGGCCAGCCTGGCCCACGAAGTACGTAACCCATTGGGTTCCATTCGTGGCGCGGTGGAGATAATCCGCTCTTCTGTCCCGGACAATCTTCAGAAATCGGAATTTTTTGATATCCTCATACAGGAAACGGAACGTCTGAACCGTGTGGTGGAAAATTATTTAAGGTTTTCGAGCAAACAAAGCGATTTGAAATCCATTTATCCTCTCCAGGATACGCTAAATTCCATTATCACGATGCTGAAAAGTACGACTCGCAAAAATAAAATTACAATCGAAACACGTTTTCCCACGGAGCGGTATCAGGTACAGGGCGATCCCAATCAATTTTGGCAAGTCATTATAAATTTATTGCTAAATGCCATCCAGGCCATTGGGGAAAAAGGGACTATTACTATCGCCCTTACCGCCAGCGAAGAAGAGGGAAATAAAAAATCAGGTGTGCGATTGAGTATCAACGACACGGGTAGTGGGATTGAGCCGGAACACCTGCCGAATATTTTTAAAGCGCTCTACTCTACAAAACGAAGCGGGACGGGATTGGGACTGGCAATCGTCAAACGCATCGCCGACGAGAATGGCTGGACCATGGATGTTCAAAGTACGCCAAAGGTTGGCACTAAATTTGTTATTGATATCCCAACTAACAAGGTTTCATCTTAACACATTGGAGACAAGATGCGGGTTCTTTTGATCGATGACGATTTTAATCTTGGGCGGGTCATCGGCCATCAACTAGAGCAACATGGTTATAAGGTAGATACCTTTACAAACGGCTTACAAGCCCTGGACCGCTTTAAAACCGAAAACTATGATCTTGTCATCAGCGATATTCAAATGCCGGAAATTTCCGGGATCGATTTATTAAAAAAGATACGCAGCGAAAACAATGAAGTGGTAATCATCCTGATCACAGCTTATGGCAGTGTTGACAATGCTATTGAAGCCTGTAAACTGGGCGCGGATGATTATATCACAAAACCTTTTGGCTTTGAACAACTGATGTTTGTCATCGGGAAAGCCCTGCGTCTGCACCGCTTGCAATCGGAGAACGAAAATTTAAAACAAGTATTAACCGACAAATTCCGTTTTGAAAACATGGTGGCCAACAGCGGACCGATGCAAGCGGTATTGCGTATCTCACAAAAAGTGGCCGCCCGCAACGCAAGCGTGCTTATCCTTGGTGAAAGCGGCACCGGCAAGGAACTCATCGCCCGGGCAATCCATCAAAACAGTAAACGCAAAGATAAGCCTTTTATCACGGTAAACTGTCCATCGATCCCGGCAAATCTTTTGGAAAGCGAACTTTTTGGTCATGTAAAGGGCGCCTTTACCGGCGCCATAAAAGACCGGGCGGGCAAGTTTGAACAAGCCGACCAAGGTACCATATTTTTAGATGAAATCGGCGATTTGCATCAGGAATTGCAGGCAAAACTGCTGAGGGTGTTACAGGAACAGGAGTTTGACCGGGTTGGGGGAAGTAGTGTCATTAAGGTGGACGTGCGGGTTATCGCCGCTACAAATCAGAACCTGCTGGAACTGGTCAAACAGAAAAAATTCCGGGAGGACCTCTACTACCGCCTGAGCGTTGTACCCATTCAACTCCCGGCATTACGCGAACGCAGGGAAGACATCCCTTATTTGATCGATTTCTTTTTAAAACGCTATGGTGAGCAAACGACTTATAAAATTGATAATGCCGTGTTGGAGGCATTACAAAGTTATAATTGGCCGGGGAACGTGCGGGAACTGGAAAACATTGTTGAACGCATGGTAACTCTGGCAGCGGACGAACAGATAACCCGGGACGATCTTCCGGATAATATAAAATTTAGACATAGCGGTTCATCTTCGCTGGCTTTTACGCTACCCGAAGATGGTATTTCATTAGACGATGTTGAACGTCAGGTTATCCGCCAGGCGCTTATCCGCAGCGATGGCAATCAATCCCAGGCCGCACGTCTTTTAAAAATCCCCCGTCATGTTTTGCTCTATCGTTTGCAAAAACTGGATATTCAGAGCTAAGTTGCCACAATTTTCAATCGGCAATCAATTGGTCATAATTCCACAGCTTACTGTAGATTATTCTACAGGCCAACAATTTTTCGAAAACACTTTCCCTGCAATAGTTCCCATATTAAGAATAAATGGCTCTACTGGTTTTTGTGTGGAAATAGAATACGCCTTTTAATGAACATGAATGCTTCCCGATTGAAAATGAGCGAAATCCACTGGAATGGCCTCCGGGACATTTCGTTTCAATAAGCAAAAGTTACGGTCAAGTGAACCGCTTGAATTTCAATCAAATTGTTTTTATTCTTTGAATAGCTCCGGGATTTATCCCGGGGACTCATGGACCGGTTGATTCGTCCGGGCTTTAGCCCAAAAGGTGGCGGGCTAAAGCCCCCAATAATGGCGTTGTTCGCTTTCA
>CAYWBI010000256.1:0-4753 GCA_964456445.1 uncultured Calditrichaceae bacterium | reverse complement strand
AGCGCTAATGTTCCCATGCCAAAAACAGAAATCCACTTTTTCATGGATACCTCCTTTGTTTTAGGGTGATTGAACTTTTCCCGGTATTTAATTGCTTCCGAGATATTGGTAAACCTGTACCCTGTGATTTAACTGATCTATGATGTAAATTTTATTGTATTTATCGATATATAAACCGGCCGGTAAACGCAAATTGGCTTTTCCCGATCCGAATGCGCCAAAGTTTAGCAAAAGCTGACCCTTGGAATTGAATATCTGTACATTGTTAAAGGCAGCATCACTGACATATATATGTCCCTGCTTGTCCAGCCCGATACCTTTGGGCCGTGCAAAGGTACCCGGTACGTTTCCGATTTGCCCAAAAGTTGAAAGGAAATTCCCGCGGGGATCAAATATCTGCACGCGAAAATTCATCGTATCAACGATGTAAATATTCCCCTTTGCATCAAGTGCTATGTTTGTCGGGAAGTTAAATTCCCCATGGGCATTGCCACGGTTCCATACTTTGTCTAAACTTCCTTCGGGAACCGTGTCCGGTTTTTGCTTATCTTTACCGAGCGTAAAAAGCAGTTTGTAGGTAACGGTGTCAAAGGCTTTTACCTGATGTGCCCAGGCATCTACCACGTATAAAATGTTTAATTTCGGATTGACTGCAACGCCGACAGGTCTTAAAAAAGTATCCCTGCCGCCAAAGGCATTTAATAAAGAACCATCCGGTTTGTAAATAACAATTCGGAACCCCCCGGCATCCGCCACATAAATATTGTCATGGTCATCCGTTGTTACACCCAAAGGGTTTACAAGCATAGTTTTACCGCGTTCACCCAGGATCAGCATTTTTTTCTTTTTAAAATCAAAGATAATAACTTTACGCCAATGGGTGTCTGCCACCAGCACCCTTCCCTTACTGTCCACGTGGACATTAAGCGGCTTTCTTAGGGCCATCAGCCTGGGACGGCCAAAAAAGGATTCAAATATTTTCTGGGAAAAAGAAAGCTCCCGTTTGCCGAGGTCGAGTTCGGAATGGATGCTCCTTATAAACCGTATCTTTGCTTCGGCGGGCGGTAATGGCCAAACAAATTCATCTTTCACATTTTCCGCTTCGGGCCGGGTTCCTGCGCAGGCAAGCAAAAACAATAACGGGAACAAAAATAAATACTTCATGGCACCTTCTTTATGGTTTGACAGGATCGTTCATCTTTAGAATATGCAAACGTGATGCCACCAAGCTCAGCGGACATTTATTCTCCGCGTTGGGGTTTTTGCTTAAGGATATCGGCAGGCCGGGATAAGAACAGTGGTGTATAAAGAATTGTTTTTATGGGGAATACAGGTGATTTAGGAAAATATATTACATCGGTTGGGTTTAAATACTGTTTTAGGGCAGTGCGCGTAAACGCACAGCCCCTGTGCTATTTCACACAATGCCGGGCTTGAAAAAAAACTTATCTTCCAGAACATCTTGATTGGGATGTTCAATAAACGAGATGATGTTTTCGATGTTAAATGGCTTGGAAAAAAAAGTATGGATGTTTTTTTCTTTTAAACGGTTTATCAAGGTTGACGAACAATACGCGGATATAATAATCACTTTGATTTTAGGATTGTGTTTCCGTGCCTGGTCCGCCAGGTACAGCCCGTCTTGCCCCGGGAGCCTAAAATCCGTGATAAGCCAGTCAAATTTTGATCTTTGTAACTCTGCCATGGCGTCTTCTGCGCACGTTTCGGTGTGGATATCAATATGATGCTTGAGAAAGGATTGCTTTAACGACCAAAGTACAAGTTTTTCATCATCTACTATTAATATTTTCATAAGCTGGAAGATGTAAGGGTAAAACTGTTCACCATAAACAGCAATAAATATACCATTATCCGAGCAGGTTGAATTTTTTCATTTTTCTGCGCATGGCATCCCTGCTGATCCCTAAGAGTTTTGCTGATCTGATCTGATTGTTTTCCGCCATTTCCAGCGCCTGAAGCACAAAGTTTTTTTCCACTGCAGAAAAGTCTATGCCCTGGGGGGGGAGTTTAAAATTATTTTGATACTGTCCGTTATTCTTATAATGATTTGCCCTAAGCTCGTATGGGAAGTTTTCCGGAAGAAGCTCGGTAACATCTTCCAGGATCATGATACGTTCTATTACATTTTTTAACTGGCGGATATTCCCCGGCCAATAATAGTTTAGCAACAATTGCTTTGCAGATGGGGAAATAGACAATGTGTTTTTCCTGAAGCGGGCATTGTATTCAGATATAAATCTTTCCGCAAGTATAACGATATCATCTTTTCGTTCTCTTAAAGGGGGCATCTCCAAAGTAATCACGTTCATGCGGTAGAATAAATCTTCCCTAAAATTCCCTAATGAAACTTCTTCTTCCAGGTTGCGGTTGGTTGTTGCTATTACCCGAACATCGATATTGACGTCCGTCATGCCCCCAACGCGCCGAAGCCGGCGGTCTTCAAGAACCTTTAACAATTTTACCTGCATTTCCCTGGGCATGTCCCCGACTTCTTCAAGAAGGATTGTTCCGCCTTCGGCCATTTCAAACAACCCCTTCTTTCTTTTTTTGGCATCGGTGAACGCCCCGGCCTCATATCCAAAAAGTTCGCTCTCCAGAAGATTGGCGGGAATGGCCGTACAATTTATTTCAACCGACATATGCATGGACGACTTGCTTTGGTAATGAATCGCTCGGGCCAGCATATCCTTGCCCGTACCGCTTTCTCCCTGGATCAAAATGGTCGGGGCGTCGGATTTGGCAAGCTGACCGGCCAGTTTTATAATCTTTTTCATGGATGGATGGTTGCCGATGATGTTCTCAAAACTAAACCGTTGCCCTTCCTTTCCCCGTTTATATTCAATTTCATCACGCAATTGATCGGCTTTAATGGCTTTGTTTACCGCAAGCTTAACCTCTTCAATGTTAAAAGGTTTACTTATATAATCAAAGGCGCCGAGTTTCATCGCTTTTACCGCTGAGTCCACGCTATTCACCGCGGAAATGATCAAAACCGGAAGCGTGCAATGATTTTTGTGAAACATCTCAAGAATCTGAATGCCGTCCAAGTCTGGCAAACATAAATCGAGAATGAGCAAGTCCGGAATGTTTTTGTTGATTGAGGCTAATGCCTCCTCACCGGACTCCGCAAGGCTAACCTCATAGTTTTCCTTTTCAAGAATCTTTTTTAAGGACCAACGGATTAGCTTTTCATCATCTACAACAAGAATTTTTTTAGACGCCATAAGTTTACCTGACTATGTTGGCAGGGTTAATGATATCAAAGTACCTTTACCCGGGCTACTTGAAATAGATATGTGTCCATTGTGTTGCTCTACAATCCTGAAACTTATTGCCAGGCCCAAACCGGTCCCATTTGGTTTCGTTGAAAAAAACGGCTGAAATATTTTCTTTAAATTTTCAGGGGACACCCCCGGGCCGGTGTCCCCAAAAACAATCTTGATGAAGTTGTTATTGTTTGTAGTGTTTTTTTCGGCTTCAACGGTGATTGTTAAGGTACCTTTATGGTTCATTGCCTGTAATGCATTTAAAACAATATTTATAAACACCTGCTCGATCTGGCCAGGATCAACAGTAAGCAAAATATATTCCTGTTTAAAGTTACGAACAAGCTGTATAACGTTAAATTGCCCGCTTCGGTAACAAAGTTTAATGGCCTGGTCCAAAATTTCAATTATATTCACTTCCTGAAGCTGTGGCAGCTGTGGACGGGCATAGGATAAAAACCCTTCAAGGGAATAATTTAATCTTTCAATTTCATTTTGTATTTCATCCAGGATTTCAGTGTTATCGCAATGCCCGTTGTTTTGGTCGGACAATACCTGCACCGCGCCCGAAATCCCGGCCAGCGGATTTCTTATCTCATGTGCCAGCCCCGATGCAAGTTCGCCCAGTGTGGCCAATCGTTCTACCTGCTGTAATTCGCTTTGGTGTTTACTTTCAACTCTCTTCATATGCTGCTTAAGCGTATTAACCATCTTTCCAAAGCTGTTCCACAAGAGACCAATTTCATCTTTCCTTTTGCTTGTTAGCGCAACATTCAAATCGCCGCCCTCTACTTTTCTCATTTCCCGCGTTAACCTTATCACAGAGCGGCTGACAAGAACCTGGCAAAGAATGCTTAATGCTATGCTCATCAGAACAAAGGTAATAAAGCCGGACCCAAGCAAAAAATCCTTTAAGGCGGACATTTGGACGTTGTAGGATTTTAACGTGGTTTTTATTTCAACCAGGCCCAGGGTACTTTTCCTTTGATCATGGCATTCCCAACAGGCCGGTTTGTTGTATATAACCCTTTGGGCGATTACCGAATCGAAAGCGCTCTTTCCTATAAAAGAAAAGTCAAATTCTTTTTGCTGGTCCTTCCCATTCAAAAGATGTAGTTTTTTACCAACCTGCAGTGAATCGGTGGCCAGGAAAATGGTTCCTTCGGAATTACTCAAACATACATGGACGGTACGGTGGGGAAAATGTAAAAGTGATAGAAGGTGGTTTAAATATTCGATATAATCCCGGTCATGTTCCAAATTAAATGAGTTGGAAATATTCTTACTGGTTTCGGAAACATGATCAACAATTTCCCGGAGTATATATTTCTCTGAAACAGAAATTATGACATAGGTGGATATTCCGGTAATCAAACAAATAATCAATATCGTGCTAATTGCTATTTTTGCTTTAAGGTTGTTCAGGACAAGATTTTTTATATAGCCCATCTCATATACTTTCGTTA
>CAYWBI010000255.1:0-4760 GCA_964456445.1 uncultured Calditrichaceae bacterium | reverse complement strand
CATCCCCGCCCTGAAGGACGGGGTTAGTCAAATGCGGCACTGTACCCTTGAGTCCAGATGTTTTCATGCCAAAAGCCAATTCCCGGCCCCCAATTATCCACTATTAATTTGACAACCCTGTTTTCTTGTCTTCTGAATTTTCTTTGCTATCTAAGTATTTACCCACACAAAACCCAGTAGAGCCCCTTTTAAAAATGGTGTCATCCCCCTGAAATCATCGGATGACCATTTTACCGCAAAAGAGGTAGCGGCATACCTCAAATAGAGCGTCATAATCCGTGAGATGTCTCTTCGCCTTGCTTTGATTGGATTTACGGCTTTGGCACACATCTTGAAAGTAATTAGCTCATCTGATACATCGTCTTTGAGTATAGGCAGAGCACATATTTTTTAGTGTTGGTCCGGATAAATAAAAATCATCCCAAAGGAAATTTTTGATATCCGTGTAACCAATCTGAGAATAGGTGGTATTAATACCAGGGCCGGTAAATCTTTCATACTTAATCCAGGGAGTTGACCATGAAATACACAAAATATATTTTGCTTTTTATATTCTTTGCAGCCATAGCGGTGAATGGGAAAAATTTAGACAATAATAATGTCGGGAAAATACTGGTTCGGGCGTCCGCCGATCAACCGATGCTTGGTCTTTTAATCCAGGGCCAGGAAAAAAATAATAGTCCTGAAAAGGGAGTTATCGTGGCCTCGGTTGTTGATGACAGTCCGGCAAAACAGGCAGGCATTAAAAAGAATGACCGGATATCAAAGGTCGATGGCGTGAAAATAACCGATGCCGGGCAATTAAATGAAATAAGTGAAAAATGGAAGGAAAACCAGGAAATAAAGATTGTTCTGCTTCGTGACAAAAAGACACTGGATTTTAATCTCAGGACAAAGATACTTAAAGACCCCACAGCGATTGTGGTAAAAGTTTCCGGAGACCATGATGGTTCCGATGGAGACGAAGATGAAGAAAATAGTGTATTTGTAGATGTTCGTTCCGGTGATGATGAAGATAGTGGGCATAATATTATAAAAGATGTGGAAACGGTTAATGCCCCACACGCATCCTGGACATCATCAGGCCAAAAGGGCGGCTATCTGGGCGTGGATGTTAAAACCTTGCATGAACAGTTAAAAGCATATTTTAAAGTTAAGCAGGGTGTGCTTATCGAAAGTGTTATAAAAGACAGCCCGGCAGATAAAGCCGGGTTAAAAGCCGGTGATGTGATTGTCAGTATCGGGCAGAGGGATGTGGCTGACTACGAAGACCTGGTACGTATTCTTAATTTTTATAACCCGGATGAAAAAATTAAATTGAATTTTGTACGACGGGGAAGTAAAAAAAGTGTGGAAATTCAACTGGCAAAAAAGAAAGCATCCAATGCCTTTTTCTTTAATACCGATGCAAGCGGGATGCGTCAGGATATAAAAGAATTGCAAATAAAATTGCCAAAATTAAAGGGCCGGTTAAAGAATCTGCATTCCCGGTTGAAGGGTTTGAAGTGGACTGAAGAAATGCGGTATTATCTGATTTGATCCAAGGTTTGGCGATTTTTATTTTTTCAGTTATCTTACACGATTAAGTTCAGCTTAGCAGGAGACCAAACAGCCTCCTGCTTTTCCATTTTTACAGCGGGGAAGTATGAACATTAAAAGTATCCATTTTAAATTTATAATGATCATTTCTGTGCTCATGGCGTCTATGATGGCTTTGCAGCTCTATTTTACAAATCAAACGCAACAGGATGTTCTTGGCGAATTAAACCGGTTTAGCAGAACGGTAAACAGCGCTACCGATGAATTTTTTGTGCGGGCCGAAAATACCGGCAAAAAAAGTGATATTGAAGCAAAAGTCGCGAAAGTCAAACAAAAATGGACATGGGCCTTCGAAGATAGCCTTGGGGATATATTAGATAACAATGAAATTGAATTGAAGACCGATCTAAATATGGAAGATAGTCTGATCAGGATTTTGAATAAAGAAAAAAAAATTCAGAATAGCGGATTAGCCAACCTAACAGTCAAAATAGACTCACTGCGTAAAACAACAGTGATTATGGAAAGCAGGGCCTTGAAGGTTGACAAAATACCCGCACGTGAACGCTTAAAAATATTTAAAAAAAAACTCCATGATGTATTTGCAAAATCGGAACGCACATCGGAAACAGGTAGAAGAAAAACGAATGAGCGTATAGAATTTGTCATGCCCGCTATTGCGGCAAAAGCACCTGGCATATTGCGCTTTTCGTACAGTACATCCAATCTGCAATCTGCCTTAACAGATATCCGTGACCGCAATATTCTGATTTCAGTTGCTCTGTTTCTTTTGGCTCTGGCAGTAATAATGTTTATCGCTAATCGTTTCTTACAGCCGATAAATACCCTGAAACATGCATTTGAACGTGTTGTTGATGGTGATCTTAGCGCCGGTGTGGACGTCAATAGTCAGGATGAAATCGGGGTGTTGTCCGCATCATTTAACCAGATGGTTTTGGAATTACGGAAAAACCGTGAGAAAGAAACAATGCTGCGCCGTAAGGAGCGGTTGGCCAGTCTGGGGCAATTGGCCGCGGGTGTGGCACATGAGATCAAAAACCCTTTAAACGCTATCAATTTAACCATTCAGCATTTGAATGATAAATTTATAGATACTGATGACGCACCGGCACGTAAATATGTGGATGTGATTCAAAGTGAAATCCGTCGTTTGGATAAGATTGTCAATAATTTCCTGAGTTATATCCGTAGTGAGAAATTGGAAATCCAACCGGTTGAGATGACGGTCTATATCCGGGATATTCTACAGCTATATCATCGTGAGCTTACGATGCATCGAATAAAGTTCAGCCTGGAAGCCACGGAAAGCTGTACCTTCACGATTGACCCCGAACGGTTTAAAACCGTGATTATGAACATTGTAATAAATGCCATCCAGGCAATGCCCGATGGCGGGGAACTCATGATTAAATTAAATGACCTGGAAAAGAGTGTCGCCATTACAGACACCGGAATTGGAATACCGCAAAAGAATATGGAACATATTTTTGACCTTTTTTATACAACCAAGGGCAGCGGCAGCGGGTTAGGTTTGCCCACCGCCTATAAAATTGTTAAAGAGCATGGTGGTGATCTACGTATCGATAGCCGGGAGAAAACCGGTACAACCGTTTATATAACTTTGACATAAAATGAAAATTCTTATTATTGATGATGAAGCAGGACAAAGACGGATAATCGTTGATATCCTTAAAGATGCAGGTTATCAGGTGGATAGCGCGGAAAATGGACTCCAGGCATTAAAAAAGATAGAAAAAGAAAATTTTCCATTGGTGCTCACGGATTTAAAGATGCCGGAGATGGATGGTCAGGATTTGCTTGTTGCCATCAAGAAAACGGCCCCTCAGACCCAGGTTGTATTGATGACCGCCTTCGGAAGCATACCGGGCGCGGTTCAGGCAATACGCGAAGGGGCCTATGATTATTTGACCAAGCCGTTCGAAAAAGGAAATTTGCTGTTGACTATCCGGCGCGCCGCAGAAAAAGTGCGTCTGCTTTCTGAGAACCGCTCATTACGGGCAGAACTGCAAGACCGTTACTGCTATCATAATCTTATTGGCAGAAGCCCGCAGATGCGCGAGTTGTTTTCACTTATCGAGCGTATAAAAGACATCGATGCCACCGTGCTTATTCGCGGAGAAAGCGGCACGGGTAAGGAAATGGTCGCCCGCGCCATTCACTACAGCGGTCAGCGGGCAAACGGTCCATTTATTGCTTTAAACTGTGGCGCCATTCCCGAGAGCCTGATTGAGAGCGAATTGTTCGGTCATGAAAAAGGCGCATTTAGCGGCGCACATCGCAGTCAATCCGGTAAATTCGAATTGGCCCAAAATGGCACATTGTTCTTGGATGAAATCAGCACCATGCGTTTGGATTTGCAGGTGCGCCTGTTACGTGTTTTACAGGAAAAACAAATTCGTCCTCTGGGTAGTAATAAGACTGTTGAGTTGGATGTTCGGATTGTGGCTGCGAGCAATGAAAACTTAAATGCGCTTGTAGAGAACGGAAAATTCCGCGCAGATCTGTTTCACCGTCTGAACATGTTTGATATTCATCTGGCGCCCTTAAGGGAACGTCGGGAGGATATTCCCCTGTTTGTAAAAAATTTCAGCAGAAAATTTGCCGCAAAATATGAAAAACCCCAGCCTACATACACCCCGGCAGCCATCTCTCGTTTGGAAGCCTATCCGTATCCTGGCAATGTGCGCGAACTGGAACATATTATTGAAAAAACAATCATTATGCTTGATAAAACCCATATTGATGCAAATGATCTGATGCTTGGACAGCAGGGGCATTTTTTGGGTTCGGAAAATGTTCTTTTAGGCGGGCAATCCCTGCCGGATGTTGAATATCAACTGATCGTTAAAACGCTAAAAAAAAACAACGGCTCTATTACAAAAACTTCAACAGACCTGGGCGTAAGTTATAAAACATTGCAATATCGACTTAAAAAGTATGCTATAAACAAAGAAGAATTCCGCTAGAGTATTTTCCTCCAGAAATACCGTATGTTCATTTTTATGTTGTTTTACAACCCGTCGATGGTCAGTAAAAAACAAAGGATAAACGCATCGAATGCCACTTGTTGGAATTGTAACAGGTCTTGAACACTCGGGAACAACCTATCTCGCGGATTTGATAAAAAGCGGGAAGAGAATCTGACAGAGAAGCAAGTCATCAAACTTAAAGACCTTTTA
>CAYWBI010000254.1:0-4783 GCA_964456445.1 uncultured Calditrichaceae bacterium | reverse complement strand
TGTTAGGGGCTGCCTTACGACTATGTTTTAATTCTTCCCGGATAACTTGACGTAGAATATTTTCAAGATCGTGTTGAAAAATATTGTGCTTTAGTGTTTCATTAATCAAAGTCTGATAGCCTTTTCCCCCAGACAGAGTTTTGTAATAAGCAACAATATCTGCATCAAGTAGGATATTTATTCTCACCTTTCCTTTGGGAACTTTTCTGCCGCCTAAACGAAGAACTGCATTTGAAAACATTTCTTCAGAAACTTCAGGACTATCGGATAAATCAATGTCTTCATCCTTCATCTTTTTAATACGTTCCCAATCAGTATGAGAATCCTTTGAAATAGATTTTTTGCTCATTTTTTGTGGCCTTTCTCATAGAAATTATTCTGATTAAATCATCATCTTCCGAATGGGCGATAACAACAACTATTCCTTCTAACATCCCAAGAGAAATATATCTTTTCTCGCTGTAATCGAATCTATCATCTTCAATTGTGAATGTAGCGCCTTCAAAAACTTTTTCCGCATCCACAAAATCAAAACCGTGTTTTTTGATGTTTGATTTTCTTTTTTTGTCATCCCATTCATATTTCATAAGAAAATATATGTATATTTATATGTATTGTCAAGAATTTTCCTAATAGAAAAATGCCAAAAAAGTTGGTGAATTATTATAGAATGTCGGGAATTTTTCATAGATAGTATGGTCCTATAGAAGCCCCTAACTTGTAAGTAAGCGGAATGATTCCGCATAATGTTATTTAATCTTTCATTTTACTACAAACGCATCGTTTTGATTTTCAAAACGTACGTATGATTGTTATACGGAACCGTTCCGTATAATACCCCCAGCAAATAAGCGAAAAAATCCAAACGAAGCCTATGACTATCCGCACGGAACACGTTACGGCCAACATCATCTTAGAGGGTTCACTTCCCGCTTTGCTTTCCTAACTATACAACATAAATATGTCATTTTCAAGATGATCCGGATTACTTTATAAACATACGCGCGCACAGAGTGTTTTATCTTCTGTGCCTGATCTCCGCTCTCTGTCAGGGGCGCCGGTTTTCCTTTTAAAAAGCTGTGCGCATCATTAAAAAATTTTGTACTTTACCCGCGCCCGCTACACATCCCATTATGGAACAAGTATGAACTATTTTAACGGTCTTACAATCCAGGAGCGTGTACATTCCTTTTTTACACAAGCCCTGAACAATGACCATCTGGCGCACGCCTATCTTTTTTATGGCGCCGATGGCCGGGGAAAAACCGCCTTTGCCCTTTATCTGGCTCAGGCCTTAAACTGTCAGGCGGATGAAAACCGGCCCTGCGGCGAATGTCCGTCCTGTACCAAAATCAAACACATGTCGCACCCGGATGTCAAGTATGTTTTTCCCATATCCAAGGCCGCGAAAGAAAAAGACCTGAAGGAATTGTACCGGGCCAAGGCGGGGAACCCCTATAAAAAACTGCCTATCAGCGGCCATTTGAATATTTCCATCGAAGCAATCCGTGGGTTAAAAAATGAAGCCAAGTACGCGCCTTTCGAAGCGCGGAAAAGGGTGTTTATTATCGAGGGCATCGAGCATTTTAAACGCGAGGCCGCCAATTCCTTTTTAAAATTGCTGGAGGAGCCCCCGGATGATTTAATGCTGTTGCTGACCACCTCGGATAAAAACAACTTGTTGGATACGATCCGCTCCAGGTGTCAGCCGGTTTTATTCCCCCCCTATAACGAAGCGGAGATCGAACAAATCGTAAAAAGATACCAAACGGTTGAGGCCGGTTTAAACACCCTGGCCCGGATAAATGATTTTAATATCGCCAGCATTTTTGATGTGTTGTCCAACCCGGATAACAGTTTGCGTGAGCAGGCGGTAAACTTTTTACGCGCTGCCGCCACATCCAATTTCACATCGATCAACAAGGTTGTGGATGCACTCGCCACATCCAAGGATAAAAACAAGGCCATCACCTTTGTCGAACAGGTTTCACTTTGGCTGGCCGACGCCTTCCGCTATCACAGTACAAATTTAACCGATATTATCATCAACCGGGATATGACTGAAAGCATCCAAAAGTTTAGCGCGCATTATGGCGATCTGCCGTATGACAAATTATTCCGGAGTCTGGAAAACAGCGCTAAAACGCTCCAGGGCAACGGGCACATCGCATTAACCCTGACCAGCCTGGGGATTGAACTCGCGCAGATGTTCAAAAAGCATGGCCAAACACGTCAGACAAGCGTTTAAAATATTGGGTTTTTTAATATAAATCCCGCTTTTATATACAATAAGAACGGCTAAAAATCCGTCATGAAAAGCCGGAATAAATCGATACATTTTGACTGCTGTTTTAGCAGCGATGTTTTTTGTTTGTTACCCAAAAAGGAGCTGTATCATGAAGAACTTCAAACTCTTGACCGGTCTGGCGCTTTGTATTGGGTTGATTGCCTGTTCAACGCAAAAACCTATCAAACCCCTACCTTATCCGCTTGCCCGCAGCGTGGATACGGTCGATACGTATTTTGGTGAACGGGTGGCCGATCCCTACCGCTGGCTGGAAGACGACAATTCCGATGAAACTGCTGCCTGGGTTCGGACGGAAAATACGGTGACCCTGGATTATCTTAGCCGGATCCCTTTTCGGGCAAAAATCAAGCAGCGTCTGAAACAGTTATGGAATTATCCGAAGTTTGGCGTCCCTTTTAAACGCGGATCCTACTATTTCTTCTCAAAAAACGACGGTATGCAAAACCAAAATGTCACCTATATCCAGGATGGGCTGGACGGTGAACCGCGTGTCTTTCTCGATCCCAACAAACTTTCCCGCGACGGTACCGTTGCCCTGGGCGGGTTGGCCATCGATAAAAAAGCGCGCTACGCGGCGTATTCCATCGCGCGTTCGGGTTCCGATTGGAACGAGATATTTGTAAAAAGCATTGCGGACGGTAAACAATTAGACGACCATTTGAAATGGGTTAAATTCTCATCGATGAGCTGGAGGGGCGATGGATTTTACTATAGCCGTTACCCGGAACCGGTCGAAGGAAAAAAACTTTCCGGCAAAAACCAGTACCACAAAATTTACTTTCATAAAATCGGCCGGAAACAAGCGGCGGATAAATTGATCTTTGAAAACACGGAACAACCCCAGCGGACCTATTACGCGCAAACCACCAAGGATGAATCGTTTGTGCTGATTTATGAATCCGTGAGCACCAGTGGCAACGCGCTTTATGTGCAGGCGCCGGGCACATCAAAATTCATTCCCCTGGCCCGTGGTTTCGAAAATGAATACCGCGTCATTGATAACATCGGTTCAAAATTGCTGGTGATGACCAACCGCGAGGCGCCAAAATGGCGGCTGATGCTGATCGATCCCAAACGCCCGGCCTATAAAAACTGGCAAACAGTTTTGCCCGAGCGGAAGGATGTATTAAAAAGTATTTCACTTGCCGGGGACAAAATAATCGCCCATTATATGCAGGATGTGAAAAGCGTTGCCTATGTCTATGATCTTGCCGGTAAAAACGAGCAGGTTCTTGAACTGCCGGGTATCGGCACGCTTACCAGCTTTAGCGGTGACAAGGAGACGGAAACCGGCTTTTATGGTTTCACCTCCTTTACCTTCCCGACAACCATCTATAAGTACAACGTCGCTCAAAATAAATCATCGGTATATAAGCAGGCAAAGCTGGCCTTTGATATTTCCAAATATGAAAGCCGGCAGGTTTTTTACACCAGCAAGGATGGGACAAAAATACCCATGTTTATCACTTCTAAAAAAGGGTTAAAACTTGATGGCAGCAACCCAACGCTGATGTATGCCTATGGTGGATTCGATATCAGCATCACACCGAGATTTAGCGTGACCGCGCTTGTTTTACTCGAAAACGGTTTTGTCTATGCCGTGCCCAATATACGTGGCGGCGGGGAATATGGCGAGGCCTGGCATGAGGCGGGTACCAAAATGCATAAACAAAATGTGTTTGATGATTTTATCGCCGCGGGTGAGTATCTTATCAAGTCGGGATACACGTCGTCGCAAAAACTGGCCATCTCCGGCCGTTCCAATGGCGGCTTGCTGATTGGGGCCAGCATGACCCAGCGGCCCGATCTGTTCAAAGTGGCGTTGCCGGGTGTGGGTGTGATGGACATGCTGCGTTACCAGAATTTCACCATCGGCTGGGC
Organism: uncultured Calditrichaceae bacterium; assembly: GCA_964456445.1. Lineage (GTDB taxonomy): Bacteria > Calditrichota > Calditrichia > Calditrichales > J004 > CAYWBI01. Next base: position 594 of record CAYWBI010000254.1, on the reverse strand, counting down.
CTGGGCCAGCGATTATGGCCGTAGCGATGACAGTAAGGAGATGTTCGATTATTTGCATCATTATTCCCCTTTGCACAATATCAAAAAGGGCGTGGCTTATCCGGCGACGCTGATTACCACCGCGGATCATGACGACCGCGTGGTACCGGCGCACTCCTTCAAATTTGCCGCGACGCTGCAGGCGGCACAGGCGGGTGATAATCCGGTACTGATCCGTATCGATCATAAAGCCGGTCATGGCGGTGGCAAACCCACGGAAAAGGTGATTGATGAATACAGTGATTTATGGGCCTTTGTGATGTATAACTTAGGGGTGGAAATCCGCTGATCAAACGATGATGCGGATCAGCAATAGTTTTTTGGTTTGAACAAAAAGGCACTACCGGGATTCTTTTGGAAATATGGTGTGTTTTTTAGAATATTTTGGGGAAAGTTTTTAAACCCACAGATTTATCTGTAGGTTTAATAAATCCCAGAAAAATCCTAACCGATTTATCGGATTTTAAAACGGTGTAAATACTGCATTAAACCGTTAAAACAGTTGGCTCTACTGGTTTTTGTGTGGAAATAGAATACGCCTTTTAATGAACATGA
>CAYWBI010000253.1:0-4896 GCA_964456445.1 uncultured Calditrichaceae bacterium | reverse complement strand
TATTTCAACAAAACCATTTTACGGGATTGGTTAAACAGGTTTGATTTTACATTGTATATATACATTCCCGATGGCATACGCAGACCCTTATCATTTCTTCCGTTCCAGGCCATGGAATAGGTACCGCTGCCCAGTTTTCCCTGAAAAATTGATTTAACTTTTTTTCCAAGCAAGTCATAGATCGTTACGCTGACCTCGGTGTTTTCTTTTTGTAATGCGGGGATGTTAAGCGAAAAATGTGTAGTTGGATTAAAGGGGTTCGGATAGTTGGCGGACAAGGCAAAATGGTCCGGTACCTGCCCGTTAACGGGTTCGCCGATTTTAGCTTCAACAGTTACGGACAACGGGCCATGCTCGTTGGCGATACCATTGAAGTCAATATCCTGGAGTTTATACCAATAGGTTGTGCCGGCATCTACCCGGTTGTCCACAAAGCTATAAGCTTTGCCCTGTGACGAGGTGCCCAGACCGCGCAACGATTCCATGTCATTATAATCGGCCAGTTTTAGATAATCCCCGTTTTCTTTATCACTGCGTAGAATGGCATAACCGGCGTTTTCCAGCTCGCTGGCGGTTTTCCAATTGAGGACAACACTTTGGTTTTGTGCCCATGCGCTAAAAGAAAGCAGTTGTACCGGTAGGGATTGATCGGCTTGTTGAACGGCCTTAAAGGCATTTACCCTTCCGGCGCCAAGCTTGCCGGCATAGGCGGAGTTCCCGGATATACCGGAAATGTCATCGGCGGTGGTATATAATGTTTGTTCCACTTCGCTGGCCGTCAGGCTCTGGTTGTGTGACCAGACGAGGGCCGCAATGGTGGCGGTACATGGCGTGGCCATGGAGGTGCCGCTTTCCAGAGCATAGGAATCGGCTGTGGCATTATTTTTATCATGATAGGTACTCATGATATCCACGCCCGGAGCGGATATATCCACAAAAGTGCCATAAGTGGAAAAGCTGGCCTTTACATCGTTTGAGTCGGTAGCGGCCACGCCGATTACATCGCTGCGGTCCAGCATATAATCGGAATTTTCATTGTTGTCATTCCCGGCAGCTTTAAAAACGAGGGCGATTTGTGGATCGCTGCCCGTGGGGGTCGTTGTGCCGTATAAAAAATAATTAAGCGCATCGCCGAGGCCGCCGGTGTTGGATGAGCCCCAGCTACAACTGGCAATTTTTGCTCCATTGTCCCTGGCATAAATAAAGGCATTTGCGGCAAAATCCATCCCAACAAAACCAAGGCCAAGCGCATCGTCCCAACCGATACGCAGTCCCATGGCCCGTATGCCGTTTCCAAGCCCACCGGTTTCACCATTGCCACCGGAGACAGATGCGACGCCCACGCCATTGTTGGTGATGGCCCCGATGGTGCCTATGGTATGCGTACCATGGCCATTCTGATCGCGCGGGTCATTGTCTTCTACGTCATAATCGTCGCCTACATTGAAATTTTCCGGGTTGCCGGTTACAAAATCCCAGCCGATCCAGTCGTCTATTTTACCATTTCCATCGTCATCAACACCATTTGGTTCGCCGCTGCCCAGTTCGCCGTAGTTAATCCACATATTGCCACGTGAGTTTTCCGGGTTGGTAGATGAAGCATTAGCGCCGCCCAGGTCTTTGTGATAGTAATGAAAGCCACTGTCCAGGTCGGCAACGATGATATTTGAATTTCCACGTTCGATATCCCAGGCTTCGGGGGCGTCCACATCATGGTCCTGGCTTTGGTTCAGATACCACATTTCACCGTTTGTATAACGTGGATCATTAGGGGTTGTTACATCCATGGGCTGGATGTCGATCACCTGGGCGTCTGACACACCGCTTATCAGTTTATATTGTTGTACGGCATCATGAACATCGACGTCATTTGCGAAATATGCTTTAAACCAACCGCGCAGGTTCATCGGACGGTTATAGATATCCACGGTTTTTGCCGTGGGATATTGTTGGACAAGGCTGCTCAAATTTAAGCTGGAACTGATGTTGTCAATAGCGGCCACACCTGTGGTCCCCTGAGATTTTGCTTTCTGAATATCAATTTGGGCAAGCATGCCCGGTGTAAATTTGATCACGATGGCATTGCTGCGTGTTCGTGAATTTGCTGCAAACGTCAGACTGACCAGCAGACCGATTAAAAGAAAGAATCTAACAAGCCTCATAATAAAACTCCCTGTTTGTAAATAAAACCAATTCCATTTATAGACAATATGATATACCGATCGGTCTCCTCCTTTCCGATAGAAATATATGTGACAATGGGTTGACATCAATAATAACATCAATAATTGCATGTCCCATTGTGACCAATGTCATTAAACAAATCTGGTTTTATTTGATGTATGATTGGATGAGTTAAGTAGCAGATATATACTGTGGATTTGTAGAAAAAACAAATAAAATTTTAACGCTAATTCAACTTAGCTATATGTAATTTGTGCATATATTGCTTTATGTAACAAAGGCATGGGACATAGAAGCGCTGTCCTGTTTTGGGATAAAAAAACCTGCCATTGAATAAGACGGTTCGGTACTTTTTTTGATTCATTTTCAGCTAAGAAGCACTAAGGGTGATTTCGCAACTTTAAAAAGCGGGGATTTGCCCAATGTGTTTCTTTTGTCTTCCAGAGGAGCAATGAATTGCTGCACCGCCTCATATTTTTTTAAGCGAATCGTTGATAGTATGATCGGGAACGCTATATTTTTGTATAGGATATGATGGCTTTTTCATGGCAAGCTTTTTTTCAGGCTGTTCATTTTACATGAAGGATGATTTCAGATCTGAGTATTTCATAAAAATGCATGAAAAATACATGTGACAAAAGGAAGGTGCCGGTAATGTAAAAAACCGGCAGTGGACTATGATGTTAAACTTACAAACGCTAAGTGAATTTTAGCCTGAGATTTCAGGGTAATGGTAACGGACTTACAGCAGATGGTTAAATACACTTGATTGCCATTTGATTAATCCATTTTCAAAAATTCATCCATTGAGATTAGGTTCATGGCAAGTGGAAAAAGCGTTTCATCTTCCCGGTAGATGTGCAGCCGCATTGTTTCCACTATTTCACTGCCTTGGTTATAGGCGAAAGCAAAGGTCATATCGCGGGAAGCTTTATCTTGCATGCGGGAACCAAGGCCAAGAAAATTAAGGCACAACGCACCTAATTGGGCAACGAGTATATGCTCATCTTCCATTATGTCAACACCGGTTCCAGGGATTACGCCGTGGCTATGCTCACCGGATTCGAGAAGTTTATTACGCAATAAGGGGAACAGCTTTTTTTCTTCTTTTTTATTGTGTTCTGGTGTTTTATTGTCTAAAAAAGAAAACAGATTTTTAAATCCTTTATTTATCGGGTCATTAAAAACCCAGCGGTTTTGTTTCCATTCCAGCAGTGCATTTTCAAAACCGTTTAGTACCTCCAAAAAGACTTTATGTTCATCCATTAATTCTTGTATCAATGGATGCATGTCTTCATAAGCAACCGGTTCAACCGTGGACGGCGTGAAAGCCTCCGGCGGGGCCATTGGCGACAGTTCTTCAATTCCCCCATCCTTATGTGCATTACGTATCAGGGGATCGGTATTATTTAGGATATTTAATTTCATAAAATGCATAATCTTTCAGTAAACATATTAGACCGATTTTAGCTGAAATTTCTTTTTAAGGACAAGTGATGTTATCAAACAGGCAATGGCCAATAATACATAGATGATGAACCCGGAGGCATAACCGTTTTTTCCATACAAATCAACAAATAACCCTAATAACGGTGGAACGGCGAACCCGCCAAAAGCGCCCAGGCCACCAACCCAGCCGGAAGCGCCTCCAACAGCTTCTGGTACATACTTTGCCACTAATTTAAATACAGCTGCATTTGCAATTCCCATGCCGATACCTATAAGCAGTTCCCCGAGAAGAGAAAAAATAAATGTGCCTGAAAAGATCATGATCAGCGAGCCGAATGCCACCGTGACAAAACTCAGAACAGCAACAATTTCACCGCCTTTTCGATCAGAAAGATGCCCGCCGTAAACGCGGATAAAAGAGGCCAGTAGGGAAAACCCCACCCCGCCAAGAAGCGCCGAGGTTTTTAAATCAAATCCGTAATAATGCAACCAGTAGGATGGGAACCAGACGGTCAGGGCCAAAAAACCGCCAAAAGAGGTAAAATATAAGAAGACAAGGGCCCAGGTACGTCCAATTTTTGCGGATTCTTTTAAAGCCTGAACCAACTGCCCCGTGGGTATTAATTCCTCGCCCAACTCCCTGGCTATTGTTACCGCTTCATCCCTGGTTTTGCCTTTATTGATTAGTTGAAAATAATAAGCATCATGCGAAATATAAGCATAAATAATTAAACCGGTTATCAGGAAAATTGTCCAGGCCAGATAAGAGCCGGCCAGCCCAAAACTAATCAGGGCAAACGGCAACAATACGGTAAAAATACCGGGAGCGGTATTTCCCAGGCCCGCGTAGGTGCCCAGTGAAATGCCCTGTTTATTAAGCGGGAACCAATAGGAGGTTTGCGGTATCCCGACGGAAAAGGTGGCCACGCCACTGCCGCTCAGCAACCCAAAAAAGAATGCAAGCGGATAATAACTCATTCCGAGATTATCGGGATAATTAAAATACAGGATTGAGGTCAGGCCAATCATCCCGATTATAGAGATGACAAGCAATACAATTAGCGGCTTTTTACCGCCAACCTTATCGACCCAGGCGCCGAAGGGGATACGGAGCAATGAACCCGTAAGGTTTGGCGCGGCAACCAAAAATCCTAACATTGTTGCGGAAAAACCCATTACACCCTGAAGCTTTTTTGCCGTCGGGCCAAACAAGGCAACGGCCGCAAATCCGACAAAAAACCCCAGTGTTGCCCCTGCCAGCCC
>CAYWBI010000252.1:0-4905 GCA_964456445.1 uncultured Calditrichaceae bacterium | reverse complement strand
CTTGTCTTCTGAATTTTCTTTCTATCTAAGTATTTACCCACACAAAACCCAGTAGGGCCTTTATTATTTATGCGCCAATCTGAATCAGGAATCCTGCGGACATGGAAAAGAGTTTTGTATCGAATTGTCCCTTTAAACTAATTGTATAGGCCGGTTACAAATAAAGCTTTACACTTTTGCCCGTTTTAAAAATAAAGGGAAGTCCCGGTTGCAAGGCAGCATTGCTGCACTGTGATGAACCAATTCTTCTGTTTACCAGCTTTGTATAACCGATGAGTGAATCAATATACAGGTCTAATGATTGAGAATTCAAAATTCTCAAATTAAGCCCGGCCTCAAATGTTATGGCAGGTGATTTTATGTCTTCGTCATTCTCATATTCATTTTTTGTCATACCAACGCCCAACCCCAAAATGAGTTTGGTGCCCATATTTTGACCAAAATAACCTTCGATGGCCGCTACAGATGAATAGGATTTTCCTTTGGGAACAGAAATTCTTGCGGTGCTATTGGAGAGATCAAATGAACCATTAAATGAAATACCCGCCGTAAATACCTGGCCCGTCTTGCTACCGTTGTTTAATTGTGATGCTGAAATCCCCAATGCGGATGTACTGTCATCAATAAAGGCGCTCTTTAAAAAAAAATGCCCGGTACAGAAACAATAAGAAGGAAGCATTTCAAATTATACCTTTCAATATCCCTGTTCTAGTTTGGATTAAACCTAAACCGCATAGACTAAGATACTGATTTTATTGGGATTTATCCAGAAGTATCATGGTAGGTTTTTTTGCATCAATATCAACCTGGTATTGCGCTTGGTTATTAAAGTTTACGGATATAAGCGATGCGTGTTTTGAGATGTATATATAAGATTGTGGTAAGCTGTAGAAATGATTGGGGAGCCTTGCCGTAAGTGTGAGGGTCGAATCTTTTTGATAGCGCACATATACACTCAGGGTATCGGGGGCCTTATCCTTTATTGCACTCCGCAACAATGTAAAAACAAGAGTAGATGATTTTAACTTATAACGGTAAACTTTTTTTTGATTGGCAGGATTCAATTGCTCCCCGGCGATGATACCTTGTGCGGATTTTGATTTGATTGAACGGTTCTGTCCACTCCTTGCCCGTAACCGGCCCGTCTTGTTCAGGGCAGCAGTTTGAGGAGCGGAAAAGGCATCCACATCCCGTACTGCGTCTTCAACAATTTTACCGGATCCTGAAGCGGATATTTTTGCTTGCTTTTGTGACCCCAGTGCAGAGATTTTTTCTTTAATCCGCGAAGCGTTATTTGATGCCTTGGTATTTTGACGGGACAAAAGCCCGATCTTCGTCTTCACAGGTTTGAGACCGGAAGTTAGTTTTGTTTTAAGTGTCTCTTTTTTCTCTCGAATTGCGGGTTGGGCAGGGTGGGGTGTGCTTTTTAAAGGGAGTACATTTTCCGTTAATGTTTTATTCGGCTCAATGGCGCCGGTGATTTGCCGGTTTTGGATATAAATTACCGATGGCAGCAGCACGAACAAAAACAGCACCGCGGCCAGTTTGTAATACATGCCCCAATCTATTTTCCGGTTGTTGATGGCAGCCACCTGGTCGGTGATTTCTTTTTTCATCCGGTTATGGCCTGCCTGACGTATGGCATCGATCATTCGCCGGGCCGCATCCGACTCTCTTTGTGCTTCGGGATGATTTCGCAAAAACGCTTCATATTCATCCCGTTCGTTTACATCCATTTGGTTCAGGATATATTTTTCATGAAGATTGTTTGCACGGATATGATCTATGTTCATCATTTTGTATAACTCTGATTTTCAATTATTATTGTACCGTGTAACATACGCTGGTTTCGGTTATTAGAGCATTATCTTTTGTAAGGCCTTTATGCACTGATACTTCTTGGCCTTGGCCACATCCGGGTTGGCCAATCCGGTTAAGTTTGCAATCTCCTTCATACTGCGTTGTTCAAAGTAGAAAAAAAGCAATATGTCCCTGCAAATCCGTGCCAGTTTGTTCAAAGCATCGTTTATCCTTTGTTGTTCCTCGGTATCTATTATATCCGATAAGACATTATCCCCGGACTTGATGGTCATTGCATCATCCAATGGGCCTGCCTGGTTCTTTCGGCGCCGCAGTTCGGCCAGCCACTTGTTTCGTGCGATGGAAAAAAGATAGGTGCCGATTTTGGCCGAGAGGGAAAATCCCCCCTTATTTACATTTTGCCACAACACGATGATTGCCTCCTGCAGCATATCCTGCGCATCGTCCCTCGTACCGCCATTGCGTTTTACAAAGCGGGCGACGGGCGCCTGGTTGGCGATAAATAATTCGCCCAGAATACTGCGGTCATTTTGCCGGATACGTTCGACCGTTTCAGAATCGGATAAGAAAAAGCGTTTAAGCATTTACCTTTTTTCTATTAATGATATTCATTCTTAAAAAGTAAATATCTGCATTTCAATTGATTTAAACAAGAACATTTCAAATAGGGAGGTCGTATGCGTTCCTTTATATTTATCCTGATCGTTTCAGTCTCATCGCTGCTGGCCCAGGGCAGGATTATTATCCCACATCCACCGCGTTTACCAAGGCCTATGGAAATTAAACCGGTAGTACTGGAGAAGAGCATTGCCCGGATAAAATTGAACGGCGATGTGGCCCGGGTGCAATTGAACCAATGGTTCCGTAATCCTGCCCGTTACCGACAGCAAGGGACCTATCTTTACTCTTTTAATACTTCCGCACGGATGGATGCATTTTATCTGTATATAAACGGAAGGAAAGTAGCGGGGCAGATTTTGGATAAGGCTGCCGCTGAAAAAATTTATACCGATATAGTCCGAAGGATGAAGGACCCTGCCTTGTTGGAGTATGCCGGGTACGGTGCGTTTAAAACACGCATCTTCCCGATCGAGGCCAATAAGGAACGTCAGATTGAACTACATTATACCCAGGTAACCTCGTATGAAAACGGAAATTACAAGTTTTCCCTGCCGATCCGTCAAAGCGGACAGGGCAGGATAAAATCTTATGAAATTGAAATGGATCTGCAAACCCAAAGGCCCATTGCCACGGTCTATTCGCCGAGCCATAAAATTGAAGTGCGGCGGTTGAATGCAAACCACTTTACCATCCGGTTTACGGGTGATAATGTGGAAGGAATGCAGGATTTTGTAATATATTATTCGCTGCAGGAGGGAAAGCTGCCATCTGCATTTTTTCCTTTTCGGCCACGTACCGACCGCTATGGTTTTTTTACCCTCTTTGTGGCGCCGCCGGTTACAGCGGGTAAAATGGCGGTCCTGCCCAAGGACGTCATATTTGTTATGGATGCTTCGGGCAGCATGGGCGGCAAAAAAATTGCACAGGCGCGCTCGGCGCTTAAATATTGTATCAATGTGCTCAATCCGCAAGACCGCTTTGAGGTTCTACGTTTTAGCAGTTCGGTGTCCGGTTTTGCGGGAAAACTGGTGGCTGTGAACGCTGATTCCCGGAACAATGCCCGTTATTTTATCGATAACATCCGGGCCGCTGGTGGAACCAATATCGACGAAGCGTTACGCCGGGCGTTGAACCTGAAGAAACAAAAGGATGATCGGCTGACCAGTATTGTGTTTTTAACCGATGGCCTGCCCACGGAGGGCGAAAAAAATATTCAAACGATAGTTGGCCATGCCCTGGATAAAAACCGGGCGGAAATTCGTTTCTTTAATTTTGGTGTGGGCTACGACGTCAATACTTTTTTGCTAGATAAGCTGGCACTAAAAACCAGTGGCAGCGCCACCTATGTCCGGCCCTCCGAAGATATCGAGGCGCCTGTTTCCAACCTGTTTGTAAAAATTTCAAGTCCGCTGCTGACCCATGTGCGCCTGGCTTTTACGGGCGTAGCCACGGAAGATGTTTTTCCGCGTAAACTGCCGGAATTATTTCGTGGGCAACGATTGATGATCAGCGGGCGCTACCGGCAGGGCGGGAAAGCAGTTGTCGAAATCCGGGGGGAACAGGATGGGCACGAAAAAGTATTTAAAATTCCGGTTGAATTCCCGCGTCGTGAATCATCAAATGATTTTGTCGCACGCTTATGGGCCAATCGAAAGGTGGATTTTTATCTTGACAAAATTCGCTTTGAAGGCGAACGGGAGGAGTGGGTGGCCACAGTAAAGGAACTGGCCGGAAAATATGGGATCATCACGCCATATACCTCTTATCTGGTTCAGGCGCAGGAAAGGGAACTGGCGGATGTGCAGGAACAGGCGGGGCCTTCCGCTTATAAAATGTCTGAGCAAAGTCGCGCCAGAAAAAGTTCGGGAAGTATTACTTCGGACATGCTGGAAGCGCTTGGCAACGTCAGCTCCATGCCGTCCCAGGCCTCCGGGGCCATGGCTGTGATGGGCAGCCGGTCACGAAACCGCCTTATGAAAACGAATGAACAGAGTGTGCAAATGCTGATTATTCATAAAAATATTGCCGGGCACAGTTTTTTATTAAAAAAGGGTGTTTGGATGGAAGACGGAAGTCAGGCACAAAAAGCCTTTGTTGTTCACCTGCTGGATGACGCCTATATGAAGCTTGTGGCGAGTGGTCCGATTGTACGACGTATTTTGGCCCTGGGCCCAAAGGTTGTGTTTTTTTACGATGGAATGGTTTATCGCGTGGAATAGGACCGGGAACGTGCAAATGGCAATTGGTATTTATTACCGATTGCCATTTGCTTTCCTTCAGTTTGCTTTAAAGTCCAATTGAGGTGAAGCTTCTTTTTCTAAATGAGATTCCAAGTCCTTAAGGGCGTTATAGGTACGGTTAAAGACCGTGTAACTTTTTAACATTTCCAGTTCGGCGCTTGTTTTTACTTCTTCATAGGAAGGCACTAAATCGAAAATGTCGGCCATATTTAGGTTCCGGACA
>CAYWBI010000251.1:0-4926 GCA_964456445.1 uncultured Calditrichaceae bacterium | reverse complement strand
ATGACAAACGCCCAGGGAGACGCCTCGGTTACCGTTACCGGTCACAACAAGGGTTATACCATGATAAGCAGCATTGCCCAAAACGGGACAAATGCCACTAATGCCTCGGTGCAGGTAAAAGTGCCTGTAAGCTCTCAAATTGGTTTGATTGTAATGCTGCTGGGTATGATGGCAATTGTCATGTTTACGGTTAAGAAAACAGAACAATCCAAAATATCACGTTAAAAGCTAATACAATAAAACCTGCATCCCGGCAGTATGGATGCGGGTTTTATTAAACTTATATATACAGCAGGGGTCATATACGATACCCCGACCCGGATAGAAAAGTGAAAAATAAAAACTTATATATTTTTATGGGCTGGACAGTCGTTCTTTACCTGATTGCTTACAACCCGTTGTTTATCAGGCTTGTCATTGAACCGTTTGCGTTTTTGCTGGCAGCCGTGATCCGGATTCCCCTTGTTCTTGCGGGGAACCCGGTTCAGCAGATTGCAAATCACCTGATTTCCCCGGGGATTGATTTGCAGGTAACCTATAAATGTAGCGGCGTTTACCAATATGCCGGATATTTGGCCGGGGTTCTTTCCTTTATAAAGGGAAAGCAACTTACAAAATCTATCGTGTGGGGTTTTGTTTTTCTAAATGTCCTCAATATTAGCCGTATTATCAGCATTTATTATATAGCCCTTTATATACCCGAGGCCGTTAATTTTGTACATGCGGTCGTCTGGGAAGCGTTGATGATACTTTTTACCATTGGCTTGTTTTTTATATTCTATAAACGTTTTATTTTAAGCCAAGAAAGTATCTGTCCAAAAAAATTGCCGGTCGTTTGATAAACCATTTTTCCCACACTTGTCAATTCTCTTAAAGAGAAATCCTATTTATAGGCTGGGAGCGTTCACCTCCGTTAATATGTCAATTGAGGATGCGGCCGGTCCCAATTAACGCCACGCTGCTTCAGTCATAATGTGAAAACAATTTCGGGGAAGTCTAAAAATCGAAAGATGATGACGCGTGGTAATCTGGTACGAAACGAAATGGACCGTTTTTATTGAATTCTAAAATCCACCACCCTGCGGGTTTGGTTGCCCGATTGATCACGTACATTAATACGTAAAGTATGCAAACCTTTTTTGACGGAAAAATCCGGGCGGGCCGTTACCAACTTACGTTCGGGATCCCATTCAGATATAATAAATTGATCATCCAGATAGACTGTAATATTTTCAGGATCTCCAATACCGGAAACACTATCGATTGCACTAAACCGAATAGCAGGAAAACGCCGATAGCTTTTATCTGGTTTGGGTGACAGCATTTTAACAAGGGGCGGAACGGTGTCGGCTGCAACGATAAAACGCCCGAAGGTTTTACTGCGTAGTGTAATATAGTGGGTAAGCGAATCATAACTTCCGCCGTTGTAACGTAAGTGGTTGTCCGCGTTCAACTGGTAAATCCCGGTGTGTTTTCCATCCATAAAAAGCGGGTCAGCTTTAAAACGGATTTTAATCCTTTTTTTTAGGATATGGTCCTTTGGGCCAAAATCATAAACAGGGCCGCTTACCGGCAAGGCATATTCACCTCCGGCGTTTTTCCTGCTGATGCTAAAAAGCAAGCTGTCGTACGGTGTTTTGTCGGACAGGATTTGAATTGAATCATTGTAAAAAGAATAACTCTGCCGTTTTTGCGGGAACAGCGGATAATAGGAAGCAAGCGTATCCAGGACGATGGAGTCGGATTGTGATAGATAAAAATGCCATGGGCCGGGAACATCATGGGCCGGTATAACCAGTTCTGCCCGGTTGTTGAGTACGGTCAGTTGTCGGGTATAAAAATTGGCGCTGTCACCCGCTTTAAAAAGGATATTTGCCGTTGGGTCCAGGTTTTCAATTTGCAGAACAAGATTTTTACCGCGGTTGATCAAACGGGTTTTAATCGTATCGTTCAACAAAGATTGATCATCCAGACGTGCAATGGAGGTAACAGGCGGCAGGGCGCCCTTTTGATAGCTGGTTTGCAATAAATAATCATCCGCACTGTGCAGTGTGAGTTTGATTAGTGCGGTTTCGCCTGCGGGGTTTGGCTTGCGATCAATAATCTCAAAGTAAGTGACGGGGAAAAGTTTTGTTATAGATTGGCCGCTGGAAAAGCGGATAAATTTTAGGCTGTCCGGCAACGATAAACGGATAAAGGCGCTAGTATTCAACTTTGCCACTTGTTGCAATGTGCCGGAACGTGGGCGGAAGGGCACAATCTTCCCCTTTATTGTGCTTGTGTTGCCTTTAAAATCTTTCACCTCGATGCTAAAATTTTGAATTTTATCGCCTACGGGGATTTTTCCGTTCCCTAAGGTGGGATCATAAAAGTCCAGCGTATTATAGGGATCGATATAAAGTTTATGGAATTGTTTGCCGGTGATTTGTCGTTCGGGGAAATAAACTTCCAGATCCGCCTGCGCTGTTTTGGAAAAAGAGAGCTGTTTGTAAGCGAGATGAAAGATCGGTTTATTGTCAAGCGAAAGCCGGGCTTCATAAAAATTAAGTTTGTTGTAAACACTACTGGCCCGGTCAAATCCTTTTATGGCCAGACCGATATCGCCACGGGCATAAATGGGTTCTGTCAGTGTGTAACGATTTCCTTTATGTTTGATCAGCTTGATCGTTTTTGGAAGAAACGAAAAACCGGCCCTGCTTCTTTCGTTTTGAGGGATGATCAGCAATTCCTGTAAGGTTGGCGCGATGTTATCTTTGACCTGTGGATAAAATTGCAGCGGGTTGAGCGGATGGTTGGCGCTGTCACGGATTTCGAAATGCAGATGCGGCACACCGATACCGGACTGACCAGTAAAAGCAACAAGTTGGCCTTTTTTTACACTATAATTTTTGGGCCACCATTCGATGGCAAATTTCTTTTGTAACAATTGCTGTTTGCGGATTTCCCGTTCCAGCCGTTTTGGAAAGCGGCTTAGATGGAAATAAACGGCAATGTGTCCATCATTTAAACGAATATAAAGGGCTTTGCCCCCACCAAAAGGGGAAATACGAATATGGTCTATCTTCCCGTCTGCCACGGCAAAGCATTTATAACCTTCGCGGTTCCAGGTTTTAATGTCGATGGCCGAATGGAAATGTCCCGGACGGTATTCGCAGAAACTGGATGACAGGTATGGGCTGGCATTGGTTGGCCATAAATAATTTTGTGCTTGCAGGTATCCGGAAACAAGCCAGATAATAAACAGGAATTTTATAAAAAAACGCACGTAACACCTTTTAACAATAAAAAGGCAGAAGTTACTTTATTTTCCGGAACGATCCAAGGTAGTGTAAAAATAAAATGCGCGCTTGCTTATTCTGCAAAAACCTCTTCGATAGAGTTGGCAAGGCTTTGAATTTGCAGGGGTTTGTTGATAATTTTCTTGACACCCAACTCAAAGATATCGGCAGGGTTATATCTTTGCAGGTGTGCGGTTATTATGATAATAGGAAAATCAGGATGTTCACCAAGTATTTGCTTACAAAAATCGAATCCGTTCATGACCGGCATTTCCAAATCCACAAGTGCCAGGTCCGGCTTAAAGGACGCAAAGACTTCCAGGCCCTCCTCGCCCTGCGTGGCAGTATCGACCTCGTAACCTTTCATCTCCAAAAACTCACCCAAAAATGCGGTTATTTGCGGTTCGTCGTCGATAATGAGTATTTTCTTCATGATACGAATATCCCTTTTAGAAATCTCATGTTCGGTCTTAAAATGTGTAAATTAAGAAATTTTTCTTTTGTTGGATAATTTTGTTTCATATTTTTCAAAAATAATTTTTGGATAAATCCATGTTAAATACTTTTAAAATTGGTCATTATACAGATGAAAAAAATGCAACCGGCTGTACGGTCATCCTGCCGCCAGCTGGAAATGTAACCTCAGCGATCGCCAGGGGCGCCTCGCCGGGAACGCGGGAATATGCCTTGCTAATGCCCGATAAAAAAATCAACTCCATCCATGCGCTTGTCCTGACCGGAGGCAGTGCTTTTGGGCTGGAGGCCGCCAGCGGGGTGATGAATGAACTGGAGAGGCAGGGCATTGGTTATAAAACCCCATTTGCCGTGGTCCCGATAGTACCTGCCGCGGTTATCTATGATTTGTACCTTGGCGATGGCCGGGTCCGCCCCGGTGTAAAACAGGGCGCGGCAGCGCTGAAGAATGCTTGTTTTAAAAATGATAAAAGCGGGTGTATCGGAGCCGGAACCGGGGCCACAGTGGGAAAATGGGCCGGTTTGGATAATGCCATGAAGGGTGGGTTTGGTTTAGCAAGCGTCGGGTTTGACGGTTGCCGGGTTAGCGCTGCGCTGGTGGTGAACTCGGTTGGTGATATCTTAAAAAAAGACGGGCATATCCTGGCAGGGGCTATAGACAAAAAACATGGTTTTATTGCCCGAAACGATCCGCGCCTGCGTTTGCGTAAGCCGCAGGTTTCCATGGCGGAGAACACCGTTTTGTGTGCCGTGATGACCAATGCCCGGATAAGTAAGCAGGAAGCGCAGTACCTGGCCGAGCGTGCCCATTTCGGTATTGCCCGCCGCGTAATGCCATCTCACACCAGTTATGATGGCGATGTTGCCTTTGTGATGTCCGCCAATAAAGTACCTGTCGAATTGGACGCTGTGGCCAGCCTGATTGTTGAAGCCGTTGAACAGGCCATCATTAATGCCATTGTTTCTGCACATAGTGTCGATGACTGTTCGGCGTTGTGTGATCTATGATTTTTTCCCGGCTTTTTTTTCTTGCTCGATAACCGCGTCGATACGACTGTTGTCTTCTACGCCCTGCGCATTATATTTGCTGTACTTGCTGCCGTAACCTTTGTCCTGGCGAATTTGATTGAGTTGGTTCTTTTTCATATAAAGTTCGGTAAGTTTTTCGGGTGTA
>CAYWBI010000250.1:0-4967 GCA_964456445.1 uncultured Calditrichaceae bacterium | reverse complement strand
CATCACCTTGCACCATTCCATATCGCTCAGGTCGGAATTTTTGGACAAGCCCAACTCCTTGATCAGCGGTTCTTTCATGCGGACCAATTCTTTGGGCGCGATGCCCATCCGACGGCATAAACCGGCCAGTTCTTCGGCTGTGGGCGGTGTTTTTAAATATTCAACGATCTCCACTTCGGCCTGATGTTCATTTAACAGTTGCAGGGTTTGACGGCTCTTGCTGCAGCGCGGGTTGTGATAAATCCGGTTTGTCATGGACGGTTTCCCTTCGTTGTTTTTTGTTTTGATTGATATTTGTCTCTACCGCAAACAACGGCGGTTGCAAATGCTGAAAGGCGCTTTGACGCTGATACATACCTGCAACGGCA
Organism: uncultured Calditrichaceae bacterium; assembly: GCA_964456445.1. GTDB lineage: Bacteria > Calditrichota > Calditrichia > Calditrichales > J004 > CAYWBI01. The sequence continues at coordinate 4,599 of CAYWBI010000250.1, read as the reverse complement.
AGCAGGGTGGCTTCGTCATACAGCCTGCCCGTAAAACTGATACTCAGCGGATGGCCGCTTTTGTCAAAACCGTTGGGCAGCACCACGCAGGGATGACCGCTCAAATTGGTCAGCAGCAGATTATCGCCCTGCAGCGAAGGTGCCACATAGAGATCAACCGTATGCATCAATTCGGCCATTTCCTGGATAAGCTGGTATCGCAGACGGTTGGCCTGGATATATTCCACCGCCGGGATAAAACGGGCGGCGCGGAAAACATTGGGCCAGGCATTTTTAATTTGACGTACCAGCAAGTCATCTTTATTGCTACGTGTAAGATCATCAAAGGCCGCCGCCGCTTCGGCGTCGAGGATAAAAGACATGTCCTTCACCGGAATATCGGGAAGGGTAAAGGGCACAAGCGTTGCGCCCATCTTTCGCAGGGTATTCAGTGTTGCCTGGTCGCTTTGCTGACCAGGGTAAAGCGAGTCAAAATCGGCTTTTAGATAACCGATGCGTAATTTGGAAATATCGGTGCGGGGCGTATAATTAAAGGGCAGGTCAATCAGGGTTTGATCGCTGCCATCCGGGCCGATAAGCGCGTTAAATACCAGCGCGCAATCTTCAACGCTGCGGCATATCGGGCCGATTTTGTCCATGCTCCAGCTAAGCGCCATGGCGCCCGTACGGCTGACCCGTCCATAGCTCGGTCTCAATCCGCTTACACCGCAGCGCGTGGATGGTGAAACGATGGAGCCCCAGGTTTCCGTTCCAATGGCAAAAGCGACCAATCCGGCCGCCGTAGCCGAGGCGGGGCCCGCGGATGATCCACTTGAACCCTGTTTGATATCCCAGGGATTGCGGGTTTTGCCGCCAAACCATACATCGCCCCAGGCCAGCGCGCCCATGGAAAGTTTTGCCACGAGCACGGCGCCGGCTGCGTGCAGTTTTTTTACCACCGTGGCATCCGCATCGATCATCTGCTCTTTATAAGGCGCGGCGCCCCAGGTTGTTTTATAACCCTTTACCGCCAGTAAATCCTTCACGCCATAAGGGATGCCATGCAACGGCCCGCGGTAATGCCCGGCCGCAATCTCTTTGTCCGCCTGGCGTGCCTGCTTCATGGCCAGGTCTTCGGTTAAGGTGATTACACAATGCAGCAGGGGATCGTATTTTTTTAGCCGATCGATATAAATGCGGGTCAGTTCCTGCGAGCTGATCTTGCGCCGGCGGATAAGTTCCGATAAGTCACGCACGCTGTAAAAGGCCAGCTCCTGTCTGTTTTTTGGCAGCGATATCGATTTGACCGTGCTCATCCGAAAGGGTTTTTTGATTTGATTAAACTGCGCCCCGACAGGGATGGGGTTAAATTGCAGCGCGGGGGGAATGGAATTGGGCAGATTAACTTTACGCAGGGTTTTGTAGTTTTTTAAATGCGCTTTCAGATCATCCAGCATGGAATCCCTTTCAGCCGGTTCAAAGGACAACCCGATGAGGCTGCCCGCCTGCTGAACCATGGCGCCGGTGATACCGCTTCTTTGACAGTGTGTGCCCAGGACAAAAAAAACGCTGGCCACAATTGCGGTCGTTGCGATGGAACGAAAGATGTTTTTCATATACCCCCCAATAATATGTAACAGATAGAAAAAAGAACGTGCTTCTTTGAAGCGAAAGTAAAGATAAAACAAGCGGGGTAAAATATCTACCCGGCAAGAAAATGGTAAAATCTTTGTCAAAAAAGCTGGTTATAGATATATGCAGGCCGGATGATAACCGGGAAATCCACAGAAAAATCTTTATAATATAAAACCGCTTTTGGCATTTTGGATGCGGCTGTTGGCGTCAAGGATTTGCTTTTCGGAAACCCGTCCTTCGTCCAGCAATTCCTTTATCAATCCTACCGTTTCGGCGATTAAATTTGGATTATAGGGATGGAGATTGGAAAAAACCAGCACATCGGTCCCGGCATTTAGGGCCCGTGCCAAAAGCTCCCTGGGTTTAAAATAATTCCGGATCGCCCCCATGTTTAAATCATCGCTGATAACCAGACCGTTAAAGTCCAGCTTCTCACGCAGCATACCCGTCACCATTGCTCTGGAAAGCGACGCGGGAAATTCCGGGTCAAATTTCCAGTGCATCACATGGGCCACCAACACCGCGTCGGTCAGTCCTTCCCCGATCAGGGTTTTAAAGGGCAGCAATTCCTGTTCCGTCCAGCTTTGGGTGATATCCACCATCCCAAGGTGGGAATCTTCCTGCGCGCTACCATGACCGGGGAAATGTTTAAGACAGGTAAGAATACCCTGTCGGCGATGCGCACTAACCGTGGCCCGGGCGTGGTTGGTTACGACTGCGGGATCGGCGGAGAAACAACGTCCTTTTGCCCCCAGGGCGGGGTTTTGCGGCGCCAGGTTTAAATCCGCCACCGGCGCAAAGTTAAAATTGATCCCCAGGCCTTTCAGGTTCCGGGCAACGGCCGCATAGCAACTTTCCGTATAGACCGGATCATTTTTCTCACCGAGTGAACGGGCCGATTGTGTGGCGGGAAAACCATACTGTTCCTTTAAACGGATCACGGCGCCGCCTTCCGCATCGATGGCCACAAACAAAGGGATTTTGGAAACCGCCTGTAAGTCCGCGATCAAATTTTTAAGTTGTATGGGCGAGGCAATATTGCCGATCGTTTGTCCCAGGGGACTGTTGTTGTCGGTCAGCCAAATCCCGCCGGGGCCATAATCTTGAATATCACGTCGAATTTGTTGGCAGTCCTGCGGGTAGGCGCCGCGAAAGCCAAACATCAGCATCTGGCCAATAAGCGTATCGATAGAAGGGTGCATAATATTTTACAGCCTTAATAGATATTGGTTCAAAAGATACAAAGCATGGCCGTGGCAAACCAGCTTTTATCTATCCGAAAAATTCTTTAATCTTAAGAATGAATTTTGTTGAAGAATATGGATATCTCGGTCTTTTTTTATTTTGCCTGCTGGCGGCAACCATCGTTCCCGTTAGTTCCGAGGGCGCCATCGCGGGGGCCTTTTTATTAAAAATGCAACCCGTCCCGGTTTTGTTCTGGGCCTCGCTGGGCAATGTTCTTGGTACGCTGATCAACTATTATCTCGGGGTTTGGATCGGGCGCAGATGGATAGACCAAAATTCAAAAACCACGCTGCAACGCGCCTACAAACTGGCCCGGGAATATGGTTGGTGGGCGCTGGCCCTCTCCTGGCTGCCGGTCATCGGCGATCCGATCACTATCGTGGCCGGGGTGTTGCGCTGGAATGTTTGGCTGTTTGTTCTTGTGGTATTTCCGCTGCGCATCCTGCGTTATTACCTGATCTTTCTCTGGCTGGTTTGATTCTTTCCGTCAACCTGCTTATTTTGACCGTTTATCATTTTACCTTTGGGGATGCATATTGAAACTGCTACTGATTTATAACCCTCACGCCGGTGGAAAACGCGCGGCCAAACTCCTGCCCGAAATCAAATCATATTTTAAACAAAGGGAAATCGATGTTGACATCCTGCTTACGGAATACGGTTGGCACAGCATTGAACTGGTTGCCAGGGCCGATCTCGGCCTATATGACGGCGTTATAGCCGGTGGCGGAGACGGCACCTTGTTTGGCGTGCTTAACGGCTATTATAAAAATCCCGGCACACAAAAGCCTCCGCTTGGATTGTTGCCCGTTGGTACGGGGAATGCCTTTGCCAAGGAACTGGGGCTGAACGGTTTCGACTGGCAAAAGGCCATCAATATTATCGCCGGAAATAAAGCAAAAAAAATCGATGTGGCCCGTTTGCAGACCCAAGGGGAAACGTATTATTTTATAAATGTCCTGGGTTTTGGTTTTGTCTCGGATGTGGGTGAAACGGTGCTTAAATTAAAAGGGCTTGGAGAAGTATCCTATCTGCTTGGCGTGCTCTATCAAATTGCATTTTTAAAATCTTTTAAACTGGATATGGAGCTGGACGGTAAACATATCAGCAGCGATTCTACCTTTGTGGAAATTGCCAATACGCGTTATACCGGTTCGGTTTTTATCATGGCCCCGGATGCGGTTATTGATGACGGTTATTTTGATGTGGTTCTTGCCAGGAAGGTTACGCGCCGCAAAATTATAAAATTATTGCCGACCATTTTTAAAGGGACACATGTGCTGGATGAAAAAGTGGAGGTATATAAGGCCAGAAAAATCACCATCAGGACCGACGTCCCCAAAAAGCTTATTCCCGATGGTGAACTCTTTGGCAGCACGCCTATTGAAATAACCTGCTTACATCAGGACATTCGATTTTTCTGGATATAAGCAGGCAAACAAAGCAGTTGTTATCATTTGATTATTTGATGAAAATCCTTTTGTTCTGAACCGGAAGAGCAGGTCTTTCAGGGGTTTATATTGTTGCTGTTCATCGCTTCCGGGGCGTTGCCCTCCGCTGGTGCATTCCACGCCTTAGTGCCTTTGTCATGAATTTCGTGTTTTTCCTGGCAGAAAACAAGAATCCCCTTTTTGGTTTCGGCTAGTCCGGTTAGTGTTAAAAGTTATATGAAAAAATGAAAAGTGAAAATTATCATCTCTTCCATGTGGCAACGAAGATATTTACTTGCTGAGAACCCAT
>CAYWBI010000249.1:0-4977 GCA_964456445.1 uncultured Calditrichaceae bacterium | reverse complement strand
GATGTTGGACCAAAAATAAAAATATTATGATGATTGGCTGTATAATGACTAATTATACCTTCGTCATAAGGCCAAACTTGTAGCCGTTTTAACTCGGGTAAATCTGCAATGCTATAGAGCGCCACATCATCACCGAACCCCATTTGATAACTCTTAGTATATGTTATAATATGTGTACCCTTCAGAACAATTTTCTCATACTGGAAATCTGCGGTCCATCCCACATTGTTTACTTGTACTAAATTAGTTAAATCACTTCCGTCAAGCACGACTAATCCTTTTGCTTGGGATCTTGACAAAATAAAATAATTATTGTATTTAACGATATCGAAAATTTCATCACTAGAATAATCTGTTTTAATTTCAGGTGAAGTTTTATTCGAAACATCAATTAATATCAATGAATTCTTATAAAAACCATAACCTCTAGTTAGCAGCATAATTAAATCATCTTGAACTCTTATATTTTTTACACGATACGATAGGTTTAGCCGTGAAACTATCTGAGGATTAACCGGATCACTTACATCAGCAATATTTAGTGTAGTGTCATTCGTAATAAAATAAAAATAGTTTTTCTCAGATGTGATCGCCTGAACAGAATCTATATTCCATTCGCCTAAAAACGCATGTGTTAATTCTTGTGCTTTTGCAGCAGAAAAAGTTAAAATACTAACCAATATAAATAGTAGTACGTGTGCTATTTTTGAAAATTTCCATTTATTCATTTATACCACCTGAATTAGACAACATTCTTTTTTGTAAACTCATATTATGCAGAATTTTCATTCTTTCCACGTTATTCAAAAAAAATAACGTTATAATTTAAGCATCACAACTGCCGATGTCAAAAAAAAAATACCCGGATTATTCTATCCTGCAAACTTTGGTCAGCGCAATCTTAAAAAGTTTACAGTTTCTTTCAGCAATGATTAAAGTTTGAAATGACAACACTATTGATTTTGTATTTTTTCTTATTTCCTTTATTACATGTAACAGTTCATAAGTCATAAATCATTTGTCATTTTCTTCCTTTTTTCTTTTGCCTTTTATCTTTTTTCTCGCTTACCATCATCTTCGCCCTGTCAAAAAGACCCTGCCTGGCGAATAATATCCGCCGGTTCAAAAAGAGCGGGCGTACATATCTTCGGATTGCAGATGAACACGGCCGCTGCCTTTTGGGGCGGATAACGCCCTTCTGCCTGGTAATGCAATATCTTACGTGGTTCATAAATCCGGTCGGCGGTTTCATATAGCGCGCGTGCCACCGGGTCCGAGGCCGAACCGACTACGGAAATTTCCACATATCCCTTTGTCAACAATTCCAGGGCAACGGCCAGGTTGGCTGTCATCCGTCCTTCCCGTTTCACCATCATCGGCAAAGAAACTGCACGAACCGCATTTTCCGCCGCCTTTTTATACAGCGGGTTTTTGACATACACAGAAAGTTCAAATAAAAAACGCGCAGCCACCGCATTATCTTCCAGCGGTTTTTGCAACGGAATAAATTGTGTGGCGGCATCGGCAATTTTTTGTGCAGATACTAAAAACGTGTCTTCTCCGGTCGCGCGGGCCAAATCCAGCAAAGCCTGACCAAAATAAACCTGTCCTTTTAGGTAGGGGCGGAGTTCCCGGTCCTGAGGACGCATACGTTTATCGGAATTGACCTTTGACGTGGCCTTTATCTGGAGCATCCAACCCTCTTTTTGTAAACGCTTTTTCAGCAATATTTCCGCAGCCCGGCGGGCGGTTTGCAAATATTGCATGTCGCGGCCGGCTTCATACAACCGCACATAAGCGCTGATCATCTGTCCGTTTTTATCGGTATAAACTGCATGGTCGATCGGTGGAATGCCATATTGCCGCCTCTCCAAATCGGGCAGTTTATAATAGGAGCGGGCGCTAATTTTCTTTTTTAATCCGGGCGCATCATCCTCCTGGCTGGTATAAAAGGCACCGCTCTCATCCTGCATAAAACCCCTCATGTAACGGTCAATGTTTTGGGCGCCTTTTAGATATTTCTTATCGCCGCTAATCCAATAGGCTTCGGCAAAAGCATACATCGTTGCCGCCTGATTGCTGATACGTTTTTCAGGGACAATATTTCCCCAGTCGTGAATAGAAGCCACAAAGATGCCGCCCCATACCGGATCAAGCTGTTGCAGCAATCCGTCAACTGTCTGGAAAAGTGCACGACGCGGATAGGGCCCTTTTCCGGTTTGCGCCCGTAGCTGTAATTGATAAATGGCTGCATAGGAATAAAGCCCCTTTTGCACCGTGCCCCAGCCACCCTTGGCGTCGTCATAGCTATTATCGATTTGAGCAAGTAAATTTTCACGGATTTGCAGAAGAGCATCCGGGTTTTGTTCATGAGGGGCCGGAAACGGGGCAGAATTATCGGGGCTAAGTGTGCCCTTCTTTTTACGCTTAATGAGTTCACGGAGAATATCGCTAAAGTTTTCGGCCGATCGGCTGCCCCGAATGGCATGTACCTGGACTGCTGCCGGAGACATAAAGATTATAGCGGGCCAGGCCCAGTCCGAATACCGTTCGCCAATATCGGGACGGGATTCGCTGTCCACCTGAATAGCGATAAAATGGTTGTTGATCAGGCGGATGACCTCGGGGTTGGTGTAGGTGCGCTCATCCATCCAGCGGCAGGCCGTGCAGCCTTCCATACCCACATCCACCAAAATCATTCTCCCTTGCCTGGCCGCGTCGGTAAACGCGGATGCGTCCCAGGACCGCCACTTAATACCTGTCGATGTTTCACGCGCAAAACCAGTGAAAGTCATTGAAAAAAGAAAAATTGCAAGCAGAAGTTTAGCTTTCATCCTGATTTCCTCCGATGAATATTTTGATGAAAGCACAAATATTTAAATCCGGTATTCTCTTTTTATCGCCTTAGAGTCACATTTTAAAATATTGACTCTACTGGGTTTTGTGTGGAAATAGAATACGCCATTTAATGAGCCTGAATGCTTCCCGATTAAAAATGAGCGAAATCCATTGGAATGGCCTCCGGGACATTTCGTTTCAATAAGCAAAAGTTACGGTCAAGTGAACCGCTTGAATTTCAATCAAATTGTTTTTATTCTTTGAATAGCTCCGGGATTTATCCCGGGGACTCATGGACCGGTTGATTCGTCCGGGCTTTAGCCCAAAAGGTGGCGGGCTAAAGCCCCCAATAATGGCGTTGTTCGCTTTCATCCCCGCCCTGAAGGGCGGGGTTAGTCAGATGCGGCGCTGTACCCTTGAGTCCGGATGCTCTCATGCCAAAAGCCAATTCCCGGTTCCAGATGATCTATTTTTAAATAGACATTCCTGCTATCTGTTTTTATGAATTTTCTATCAAAGTATTTACCACACAAAACCCAATAGAGCCAAAATATTTTTGCAGAATATAAAGTACCGAAAATTTCGATGCTATAGAATGTGGAAAATATCCTGATCAATTTTACGCTTATTGTCCGGCACCATCACCCCTTTTGCCGGATAACCGGTAACAAGTAAAAGAAATGGCTTCTCATTTTGTGGGCGATCGAGGATATTATTTAAAAATTTCATCGGGCTTGGCGTATGTGTTAGAACGGCCAGACCCGCATGATGCAATGCGGTAATCAGAATACCCGTGGCGATACCCACGCTCTCCGAGACATAATAATTCTTATGCTTATTTCCCTGCCCATCCAAACGGTAACGTTGCTCGAATATAGCAATCAGCCAGGGAGCGGATTCCAGAAACGGTTTGTGTTCATCGGTTGCAAATGGCTTTAAATCCGCAAGCCAGGTATCCGATGCCCGCTCCTGATAGAAGGCGCGTTCTTCATTCTCCGCGGCCTCGCGGATTTTCTTTTTTACAGATGGACCACCAACGGCTACAAAATACCAGGGCTGCTTATTGGCGCCACTTGGCGCCGTACCGGCGGCGCGCATGCAATCCTTGATAATTTCTTCCGATACCGGCCGGGTTGAAAATTCCCGCACGGTCCGGCGACGTTCCGCTTCAACATAAAAGTCTTTCGCCCTTTGTCCCATTTCATCGGGCGTATATTCCTGATACCCGGTCCAGGATATAAATTTTTCTTTTAGCATGGTAAATTTCCTTCTGTATAAACCAACTTATTATTCTTAAAGTTATGGTCTTGCATCAGAGATATCTAATATGCTATGTAAATGCATTCCACGAAAGGTGCGGAATGAATATTCATATCTTTTTTCAGGGAATTTCTTTTGCATACGGAACAATGGATGTATATTGATGGCATAATTTGCCTATAAAACAAAAATTCGTTTGATCCGGATCGGATTTTTCATCTGCAGATATTGTGGATGGTCAAATATTTTAAACAAAAAAAGCAAGACCCGGACTGTGTTCACGGGTCTTGCTTTTATATTGCATGTTATGATTATTGATTAGGCGTAATTTTCTTCGCTTGTAGCATCCGTTAATTGCTCAAAAGACATTTTCGCAAAGGACCTGACTTTATCTATATCCATGTTCAGGAGATTAGCCACACCTTTTCCATATTGTGCATCTGCATTATAAAAGTGGGCCAACTGGCGCATTTTTATTCTCTCGGGCACGCCGTTCATTGCTGCTTTAATATTGGAATAAAGCTGTTTCTGTTGGTCGGCGTTCATTAATCTGAACAAATCACCGGGTTGTGTGTAATCATCATTTCCCTTACGGTGATCGTACCGATCGGCGTCACCTGAAATTTTTAAAGGCGGTTCCAGATACTTCGGGTCTTGAACAGGCCCGTTAAAACTATTGGGTTCGTAATTCACGGCGCCTCCCTGGTTTCCGTCAAATCGTAGTTTACCATCACGGTTATAGGTATGGACTTCCGATTTGGGTTTATTTACCGGCAGGGCCGCATAATTAACCCCAACGCGGTATCGATGGGCATCCGCATAGGATAAAATCCGGGCCTGAAGCATTTTGTCCGGTGAAAAACCAATTCCCGGAACAAT
>CAYWBI010000248.1:0-5020 GCA_964456445.1 uncultured Calditrichaceae bacterium | reverse complement strand
AAAAACCTAATCTACAAGGCTTCAATTCATCCTCTGGTCAAATGACACTATTTGAGCAGTAACAATTTTTTTGTCGAGACAAGTGTTCCTGCCGTTAGTTTATAAAAATATACACCGGAGGTAAGATCCGATGCATTAAATACTATGCGGTGTTTTCCCGATGGGATATTCCCTTTAACGAGCGTCGTGACTTCTTGTCCCAACATATTATAAACCGTGAGATTTACAAAGCCTTCTTTTGGTGTTTGATATTCGATCGTTGTGCTTGGGTTAAATGGGTTGGGATAGTTCTGGTGTAAGGCAAACACCCGTACAAGAGGCATATTTTCATCCAGACCCGTTACAATAAAGTCTGATTTTTCAATGGCGTCATTCAACAAAGCAATAGTATAATTATGATTATGCACACCGCCACTTTCATCTCCCTCTGCAAAAGCAAGATTAAACTGTGCTTCTTCAAGCAGGTGGATTGCAGTAGAGTCGCTGCTTTCAATCAGGAAATCTTCCGCGGCAGCAACCTTTACATTTGCGATGGAATCCAAATTTGCATATTCATTTTGCATACCCTCAACAGTTAACCGGACAACCTGAGCATCCATATAGGCATGGCATGTGGTACATGAGGCAATATGCGGTGCATCCCCATTTCCGGCTCCATCACCATAATCTGCCATGTCTCCCGCTATGGCGCCCATGCTCCACCCTGTCCAGCCCGGATGGTTTTCAGGATGATGGCTTTTATCTCCGCCATTTACAATAATCTGGAAAGTATGTCCGTGTGTCATATACTGATTAAAATGGTGCTCGCCTGGCCAGGTGCTTCTGTCCACGGCCATATGGCAATCAACACAAGTTACTCCAGACATTGTCTTTTGGTCATCCACTCCAATCCCACCGGTTCCCTGCATAATATTGTAACTTAAATGATCGGTATCAGGAAATCGCAGCGTACCGTGACATTGTCCGCACAGCTCATCGGAACTCGCCATGGGAACATGTTTTTTTGTCGAAGAATTATAATAAGCGAGGGTGCCATTATGCGGATCATGACAATTTACGCAATCTACATCAGGCCACTCATCGGCATTTTTAACAGCGGTATTTGCGGTAAATTTCCCATCTGTTGTTGTAAAAAAATAATTCAGAGCTTCTGCTTCAGTCATACCGCCATTGGCTTCAACGGCTGTTGGGGCATGGCAGGCAATACAATTTTCGGGGTCTGAGCCATTTACTACTTCATCAGGTGTTTCACCCGAACGCGCTTCTCCAAGCTCAACAGCTGCGTCATCCTGAGTCCTGCTATGTTTACTGAACTTCCATCCATCGGTCAGAAGATGGTTGGTTCCCTTCCAATTTCCAGCTAATGACGGGTTTTGAGCAGCCCAATTTGCCCATTCGTAGAAACCACCGCCATCAAATGCATCATCGGTACCTTGATTTGCCTCGTGTAAACTCCCATGGCATTGCCCACAGAGTTCATGCGGAAAATTAACCGGTTTTGCCACACCTTGCTCATTCGTCTTAGGGTCTATATAATGAGAATCAAACAGAGCTAATTTGAGTGTGGGCATCGAAGTTGCGGTAGTATCATAATCATGGCAGGTTTGGCAATTAATATTCGGCCATTCCGTTTCATTTTGAGGAACTGTACCAGGATAGAATTCTCCAACATCATAAGGCGTTCCATCGTCGGCTACACCACTTTCGGTTGCGGTTGTATAGAAATACCCCAATGCTTCGGCTTCTGTCATTCCACCATTGGCTGTAACGGCTCTGGGGCTATGGCATGAAATGCAATCTTCGTCTGCTATTTGAGCTTCGGGAGTATGCCCAACATCCCCGGCCAGCTCTGGTGCATTTTTCTGGGATTGGGCGTGATTGGTTGCCAGCCAATTGGTATAATTATTATCAACAGCGCCGCTATGGCAAACGCCACAGGAACTCTGGGCAAATAAATTTGTTGAAAACAAAAAACAAAAAGTAAAAAATATGGTAACAAACTTCTTCATTGCATATCTCCTTAAATTAATGTGTTGTACTTTGTAGCGTCTGCAAAAAGGAATTGACAATATCTTGAAAGATTGAGTCTTTTAACTGATTAAAAATTTCAAATGATTTAGTTTGATCTGAAAAATAACTCAATATAGCAATCTGCATCTTCTTTAATTCTTTATCTCCTTTCTTTTCCAATATTTCCTTTTCCAATTTTTGAGTTGTCTCTATAATATGATATTCATCTGGATCATTTTGTATTTCAAACGATTGCTTGAAATTATCAACGATCCATTCCGTTAATACAGAAAGTGCTTTTTCAAAATCGTTATTAAGAGCCGCACAAATAATTAATTTTTTTTTTATTACAGGATTACTTTTTTGCTTTTTTGATAATTTTGAATACTCACCTAATGCTTCAAAATATCGCTCTGCAATAAAATATTGATTTGCTAACATCTCACTCATAATAGTGAAATAGTATGCAACAACCTTGCCATGGGGAAACGGTTTGATTTTAAAGCTTTTTAGTGTCTAAGATTTGTTGCAGAAGCGTTGCAATAAGTTTCAACATTGCTAAGCATATGTTTATTTAGAATTTAGGAATGTGTTGCAAGATCATTGCAAAAGTGTTGTTTTGGGGCGGGTTATTTTGGCTCCAAGCCAAACTCTTTAATTTTTCTCCAGACAGTTGTTCTGTTAACACCAAGCTCATCGGCTACCAAACTTTTGTTCCAGCCATTGGCATCGAGAACCTTTAAGAGGTTTTCCAGAGAAATATGGGCATGGTGCTGTAAGGGATGGCCATCATTATTACAAATGGTGTTTTTTCTTAAATACACAGGCAGACTACAAATACAAATATGAATGTCCTGATGTGAACGGGCAAAAGCGTATTCAATAACGTTTTCCAATTGCCGTATATTTCCGGGCCAGTTATAATTCATCAAAAGTTGGAGCGCATCATCATCTATGCCATCAATGGGTTTATCGTAAATAAGTGAGAATTTTTTAATAAAATGATTTGTGAGCACCGGGATATCTTCCCGCCTATTGCGCAGGGGCGGAAGATTTATCGGAATTACATTTATTCTAAAATATAAATCTTCCCTAAAGGCCTTATCCTCCATTGCTTTTTCAACATCAATATTGGTTGCCGTAATTATTCTCACATCTGTATTTCGGGTAATGGAATCCCCAACTCTTTCAAATGTTCCATCTTGTAGTATTCTTAACAGGTGGGTCTGCATCTGTAGCGACATTTCCGATATTTCGTCTAAAAATATTGTTCCGGAATTTGCAAGTTCAAAGCGTCCCGTTCTATCCATATTGGCGCCGGTAAATGAGCCTTTAACATGTCCAAATAATTCACTTGCCAGCAAATCCGGCGGAAAGACGGCACAGTTTATTTTTAAAAAAGGGTTTTTTCTTCTTTTACTTGTGACTTGTACGGCATTCGCTATCAATTCTTTGCCCGTCCCGGTTTCACCCTGTATCAGTACAGGTGCATCGGAATCGGAAATTTCATTGATGAGTGTGTATATTTCTTTCATTTGAGATGAGTTACCGACGATTCCGTGGAAATCAGTCTTTTCAAATAATATTTTATCTACATTCTTTTCCCTGGACACATCGGCAAAGGAAATTACCCCCCCAATCGGCTTTGAGTGTTCGTCCCGAAGAACGGTTGCGTTTATTTTAACTTCAATTTCTTCATTATCGTTTATTTTTATTTTATTTTTAAAATTGGATATACTCTTCCCACTCTCTAATATTCTTCGTATTGGACATGCGGTCTTACATAAATCGTTACAAAATATAGTTTTACATAATTTCCCAAATATTTCGTTTTTCTTTAAACCGGTTATTCTTTCCGCGGCGGAATTGATAAATGTGATTTTAAACTCTTTATCGATGGTAATAATACCTTCAATAAGTGAATCTAATATCTCTTCGGAATAATTCTCTTTCATTTCGATATCCTATAAATCAGGATGAATAATATCTGAATTTTATACTTGTGCCATTTATAACAAGACTAAAACAATCTAACACTCTGAACTCGGTCTGTCAATTTTATAACAAGCGATTTTAAGCGCATCTACGGCTTTATTTATAAATATTGCTCAAATGATAAAGCCATAAGAAGTTTTATAACATTACGTATTCAAGGACAAGAATCGCTCATTTCAATTTTTAGGCATTTACTGCCAGAGGACACAGGTAACATCCGTAAGGATTTAAGGATCGATCAGTTGCAAGCCATACGGAAAAAGCACGCTATAATTATCCAATGGCCTTCGGAATTTAAATAGAATAAAAAGCAAACATTTCCAACCCTTTTGAAACCGTAATTTGATCACTATATTTTAGACCAATAGTGAGGGCTTCTTCAAAAAGTCACAATTTCAAAATCTACCGTTTCGGAATTTGACACTGTTAGCCGGTCCCAAAGGGCATTTTTTATCTTTTCAAACTTAATATAGCCGCTTTCCAAAAAAGGACAAAAACCTTTCACATGAACCGGGCAATATTCATAACCGGATACACCATTCCTATTCAGGTTTCACTGGTCGTTTTTACCTTTTGCCTTATCTCCCCTTTTCCACCCGAACAAATAGTTAGTTAGTAAATTACACATACTAATCGCTCTATCCACTACGCAAAACCATATTTAAAACTTTTTGCCCAAACGTACGTAAAAGACCTTGACAGCGCCGATATGTATATCTATATTATCAGCGTTTCAAGGAAGACACCCGCCGCAAATGGAAGTCCTGTTATCCGCAGGTAGGACCCCTTACCGCCGATAATAAGCGCGAACATTTTTTTAACATAACAGCAACGGACCACACCAAATTAGGGGGGAAAACATTGAAACCGGCCCTATTGTTTATAATGACACTAATCATCTTTTGGGGGTGCGCCAACCCCTTTGCCAACCAACAGCTCGCCATGACCGCCGATCCCGGCGTGACCGAGGCCTGGCTTTCCCTGCATGTGGACGGCGTAAAGGGCGGCGCGGATT
>CAYWBI010000247.1:0-5026 GCA_964456445.1 uncultured Calditrichaceae bacterium | reverse complement strand
CCCTTCAGGATGTAGTGAACAATTATAATGCCCAGTTAGAAGCTTTGCCCAACAAGGTATTGCAGTTTGCCCGGCTTGCGCGCCGCCAAAAAGTGGATGAACAAACCTATATCATGATGACCAAAAAACTGGAAGAAACCAAGATTCAGGAAGCGGGCAAGCGCAAAGATGTACGGATTGTCGATCCGGCTATTGAACCACTTGTGCCTACGAAGCCTAAGAAAAAATTAAATCTTGCTCTTGGAATCGTTCTCGGTCTTGGTTTGGGAGTTGGGATCACCTTCATGAGGGAATATTTTGATAATTCGATCAAAACCCAGGAAGAGTTGGAGCAAATTGGTTTTAATATTCTGGCGACAATCCCGAAAATTGAAATGTCCAAGATGGAAGAAAAACTGGAATCACGTCTGAGCAAAATGGGCCCAATCGAAGGTAAAAAAATCGAAGCCCGGCTTATTACCCATCTCGATCCAAAATCCCCCGTGTCCGAAGCCTATCGTGCCTTACGCACCAATTTACAATTCAGTAAAATCGACAAGAACGTTCAAATGGTACTGATAACAAGTTCCGGTCCAAAAGAGGGTAAATCAACGACCTCGGCCAACCTTGCCATAGCCATGGCCCAATCCGGTAAAAGGGTTGTGCTGGTGGACGGCGACCTGCGTCGACCGGTTGTCCATTCTATTTTCGGTCTGCCCAAGGATGATGGTATTACCAATTACCTTATGGATGATATCGACTATAAAACGATGATCAAAGCTTCAATCATGGAAAACCTGTATATAATCCCGAGTGGTGTGCTGCCACCTAACCCATCGGAGCTTTTGGCGTCACATAAAATGGAAGTCTTGTTACAAAAACTTCGCACGGATTTTGATTTTATTATTTTTGATACGCCTCCTGTAATAGCTGTAACAGATGCCGCAATCCTCGCAACAAAGGTGGACGGGGCAATTATCGTTGTAAAAGCCGATCATACAAATCATGACGCTCTGGTGAGAGCTAAATCACTTTTAGATTCGGTCGATTCCCATATATTGGGCGCGCTCTTAAATGGGGTTGAGGTCGGTGGGATGTATGGTACCTATTATTATTACTATTACCATCATTATTATTCCAAGCCGAATAAGAAACGCCGGCGACGTGCATACTAAATAAAATATAAATTCTAAAATTATTTTTATACAAAAATTTCGGTCGACAGCATAACCGTCGGCCGGTTTTTTTTTATTCAATAAAATAAAATAAAATCTAAGCTCAACATCAAGTTTAGAAAACCGAATACAGTTTGTCTATTCATTAATAAAGATCGCAAGGAGAGCAATATGAAAATAGCCGTTGTCGGAACGGGATATGTTGGTCTGGTGGCCGGTACCTGTTTCTCGGACACAGGGAATGAAGTGGTTTGTGTGGATGTAAACCAGGAAAAAATTGATAGCCTGAACCGTGGCGAAGTTCCCATTTACGAGCCTGGGCTGGAAGAGATGATCAAAAGAAATGTTCGGGAAGAACGCTTAACTTTTTCTACGGATATTGAAAGCGCGGTAAAATCATCCCAAATTATTTTTATTGCCGTTGGAACGCCACCGGATGAAGATGGCTCGGCGGATTTACGGTACGTTCTGGCCGTTGCCGGTGATATAGGCAAGAATATGAACGGGTTTAAGGTGGTTGTGGATAAAAGTACCGTTCCCGTCGGCACAGCCGATAAGGTAACGGCGGAAATTAAAAAATATACCGATCATGATTTTACCGTTGTCTCAAACCCGGAGTTTTTAAAAGAAGGTGCGGCTATAAATGATTTTATGCGGCCCGACCGGGTGGTGATAGGGACAAGCAACGAAGAAGCGGCCGACATGATGCGTAACTTGTATGCCCCTTTTGTGCGCACCGGGAAACCCATTATCGTTATGGACGAACATAGCGCTGAACTGACCAAATATGCGGCAAATGCCCTTTTGGCTACAAAAATTTCCTTTATAAACGAAATTGCAAACTTATGTGATTTAGTTGGCGCCGATGTGGATATGGTGCGTAAGGGTATTGGAAGTGACGCCCGGATAGGACCCTACTTTATATTTCCGGGTACGGGATACGGTGGTTCGTGTTTTCCGAAAGATGTTAAAGCCATTATTACCACCGCCAAAGACCATGGATTGAACCTCAATATCCTGAAAGCGGTAGAAGAGGTAAATCTTTCGCAAAAAACGGTAATGTTCCAAAAAATAAAAGAGTACTTTAATGGCGATATTGACGGAAAAACTTTTGCCATTTGGGGGCTGGCCTTTAAACCTAAAACAGATGATATGCGCGAGGCACCTGCTATTGAGATGATCAAGGCCCTGACCGAAGCCGGGGCTAAAGTAAACGCGCATGACCCGGAAGCGCTTGAAGAAGCACAACGGATTTTTACCGATCGGCTGGGAAATGGGTTGGAATTGTTCGCTAAAAGATATGACGCACTCGAAGACGCGGATGGGCTGATCATCATGACCGAATGGAACGAGTTCCGCGAACCGGATTTTTATTTGATAAAAGACACGCTAAAATCACCCGTGATTTTTGATGGACGGAATATCTTTTCACCGAAACGTATGGAAAAATACGGCCTGGATTATTATTCCATTGGTCGTCCTGTAAAAGTTAAAACGCTAAATTAAAAGGACAAGTATTATGGATTTATTACAAAAAATCAATGCGAATAATGTAAAAGTTGGTGTGGTTGGTTTGGGTTATGTTGGATTGCCTCTGCTTATGGAATTTGTGGAAAAAGGTTTTACAACCATGGGCTTTGATATTGACACGAAAAAAGTCGATTTGCTGAATCAAGGTAAATCCTATATCAAACACATTGCACAAGAGCGGGTAAAACATGTACGTGATACCAAATTGTTTGAAGCAACAAGGGATTTTGGCCGCATAAAAGAAGTGGACTGTATCCTAATTGCCGTGCCAACGCCGCTAACCAAACACCGTGAACCGGATATGTCATATATTATCGGGACGGCTAAAAACCTGGCGCCCAATATTCGCGCCGGGCAATTGATCGTTTTGGAAAGCTCAACCTATCCGGGCACAACCGAAGAAGTTGTCAAACCGATACTGGAAGAGTCCGGCCTTAAAGCCGATGTCGATTTTTGGGTTGCTTTTTCACCTGAACGCGAAGACCCCAACAACCCCAATTACAGCACCAAAACCATCCCTAAGGTTGTTGGCGCCAATACGGAATATGCGCGTAAGCTGGTAAAGGCGATCTATGAAAAAGTGATCGTCAAGACCGTTGCGGTTTCCAGCAGCCAGGCTGCGGAAGCAACCAAATTACTCGAAAATATTTTCCGCAGTGTGAATATTGCCCTGGTAAACGAAATGAAAATGATCCTGGACAAGATGGGCATTGACGTCTGGGAAGTAATCAATGCCGCAAAAACAAAGCCATTTGGATTTATGGCCTTTTATCCCGGCCCGGGTCTTGGCGGCCATTGCATCCCCATCGATCCCTTTTACCTGACATGGAAAGCACGTGAATTTGAAATGAACACCCGATTTATCGAACTGGCCGGTGAGGTGAACACATCGATGCCGTTTTGGGTGGTAAGCAAAGTAATGGATGCGCTTAATGACCATGGTAAAAGTTTGAAAGGTTCTAAGGTGTTGATTATGGGCGCCGCCTATAAAAAAGATATTGATGACCCGCGCGAGTCCCCATCCTTTAAACTGATGGAAATTCTGTTGGACAAAGGCGCCGAGATGGATTACAATGATCCCTTTGTTCCGGTATTGCCAAGTATGCGCCACTATGATATCCAGCGAAAGAGTGTGGAGCTTACCCCGGAAAACATCGCCAAATACGATTGTGTGCTGATTTCCACCGATCATACCCAGTATGACTGGGATTTTATTGTGAAACATGCACAATTGGTCGTTGATACGCGTAATGCCTGTATCGATGTAAAAGAAGGCGTAGAGAAAATTGTAAAAGCTTAGTTTATACCTTGCTTGAAAATAGCGGGCTTTGCCCGCTTTTTTTTTTGTACCCTTTCTTCCCTTGTCTTGATTTATTGAAATCCATAACGTAGATTTGATTCTCCTTTTTCCCAAACGGTCTTACATACAAGCGGAGCAGTTGATGAAATCTGTTATTACACTGTTGTTCATTCTCCTTTTTACACTTTCTCCACGTGCCATGGCCCAGAAATATGGCGATATCCCCGCGTCCGATTATAACTTAAAACATATCAACGGTTATCCGGGGCTTAACGCTGCTGTCCTTTTTAATGTGGCGGAAATTACCTTTACCCAAAATTTTGAGTTGGTCATTTTTTATCATAAACGGATAAAGGTTTTGACCGAGGCGGGCAAGGAAGTGGCATCCATGGAAATACCTTATTTGAATGAGAACAAGGTTGTGGATATAAAGGCGGCGTCTTTTAACGCCGATGGAAAAAGAACGGACCTAAATACGGATAATGTTTTTGATCAGGGAAACAGCCGCTATCGAAAAAAAGTTTTTGCCGTACCCGGTGTTGAAGTGGGATCGATAATTGAATTGCAATATGAACGTCATTCAAAATATATAAGCAATCTCGAGCCCTGGTATTTCCAGGAAAAATATTATGTACGCCGGAGTCAGGTTTCGGTACTTTTACCTGCCGGTTTTACCTACCGCTATTTATTGGAAAATCTGGCGCCTTCGGATTTGAGTGAATACACCGAGAAGGTAATAGACCCTTATAAACCCGGTTTTGAGCAGAAAAGATTTTACTGGGCTGCCCATGATTTGCCTCCTGTCCGGCAAGAACCGTTTATGCGTTCCCCCAGGGATTATCAGGCAAAAATGCTTTTTCAGATATTGTCTTATGATGATGAATTAAACAGTCTCCGCTTCTCTAAAACCTGGGGACAGGTTACAAAGCCCTTTTGGCAAAAATATGATCCGTATATTGAAGATAATGGGCTTGAGCCACAAATGAAAAGCCTGGTCGATGAAAATACGACACCGGAAGAAAAAATACGCACACTATATAGT
>CAYWBI010000246.1:0-5037 GCA_964456445.1 uncultured Calditrichaceae bacterium | reverse complement strand
TTCCCCCATTTTGTACTGAAATCTTCATAAAACTAAAGATTTTATCATAGGAGTATGAAATGAATTTATTAAAATGGTGCGTCATCATGACGCTGATAGGCGGCAGCTATCTTTTTGGACAAACCCTGGATGTAACGGTAAGCGTTGAATATAGCCATTTAACTGATGATCAACGCAAGGAACTGGACGGCTTCGCAGATAAAATCGAACAATATTATGACAATTTCGATTGGACGGACAATGATTATAATACCGATGTCCCCTGTAATGTTAAAGTAATCATTGAGACGGTACAAAAGAAAACCTTTGAAAAAATGTATAAGGCCCAGTTTTTAATTTCAAGCGAATCCGGGGAGAGCTTTTATGACAAGATTTGGGAATTTCCCTATCAACCAAGTACGCCATTGAACCATACCAAGGGGCAGTTTGATCCATTAAGCCATTTCCTGGATTTTTATGCCCATGTGATTTTAGCCGGTGAATTAGATACGTATGGCCTGTTGCTGGGCACACCGGAATACGACAAAGCTTTGGATATTGCCAATCAGGGCCTGCTAAGCCAATATTCCCGCGGATGGCGCGGGCGCATCGACATCCTGCAAAAAATAACCCAGATACGTACGCGGCCGCTCCGTGAAGTTAAGCCGGATTTTTTTGAAGCGCTGGAAAGATATGACGACGGAGATTATAAGGGCGCATATAAGCTGACATTAAAAGTGCTGGAAGGCATCCAAAAAGTTTATAACATTCAACCAAACAATTATTATCTGCGTATCTTTTTTGACGCACATAACAGAGATATAGCCATGCTGCTTAGCGGCCACGAGGACAACTTACGGTCAATGCTCGATATCGACAGCAAACATCGCGACGCCTATAGGGAATATCTGCCCAGTGAAAAATAATTTTTTGGGACGCCGGCAAGGCAATGCAAATTAAAATACAGTATCTAACCTCTCTTTTTTGTAGGTAACAAACGGTGTTCTTTGTTGGTAAATCAATACCAGATGGAATTTGAATATCGAACACCGATAATTTGTGTTAACGTTTTTCCCATTCCTGTATTATATATTCTTTAAAACCCCTACTCATTGCTACCCGGTATGTATGCCCCTGCCTCAGGATAAGCATTGCCTCGATCCCGGGCTTGCCCTCGATCCAGGCCAGGCCTTTTTTCTCTCCCAAAACCATTAGCGAGGTTGCCAGACCATCCGCCAGCGTGCAATTCGGGGCAATCACCGTTGCCGAGGCCACCCCATTATGTACCGGCCTCCCGGTAACAGGATTTATCGTATGCGAATAAAGTGAATCCCGGGCGATAAAATAATTGCGGTAGTCCCCGCTTGTGGCAATGGCCTCATCGCTGATTTCCAGAATGGCCTGCAGGGTATGCGCAAAAGGATGTTCAATGGATGGCTTATCGATACCGACGCGCCATGCCTTTTTATTATTATGCCCCCTAACCACCACTTCGCCCCCAATTTCCACTAAAAAATTGTTATAACCGGCAGTTGTAATATACTGTGCAACCGCATCCACCCCATGCCCTTTGGCAATTGCACTAAAATCAAGCTGGACGTCCGGCTGCCCTTTTTGAATAAAACCACTGCCCAGGGTAATTTTGTCCATACCGACCCTGCCCAGGAGTTGTTCCACAACGTTTTCAGACGGTGGCTCTTTCCTTCTTCCCTTTTTACCAAACCCCCAGAGGTCCACGAGCGGTTCCACCGTTGGATCGAAGGCCCCATTTGTCTCCAAAAAAATTTGCCGTGCAATATTAAACACATAGATAAAATCATCCGAAATTGGAAATGGCATGATGGAGTGACTGCTGTTAAACCGTGAAATTTCACTTTCGGGAATATAAGTGGACATTTTCATGTTAATGTTTCTTAATAAACTATCGATTCCCTTTTGAAAGATTTTTTTATTGACAAAGGGTTTATCCGCATCAAGTACCCGGACATTGTACGTTGTACCCATGGTCCGGCCATGGAAGTCAATTGGTTTATCATGGCACGCCATTAACAATGATAGCAAAGTGAATATCAGAAGAAGCGGTTTTATTGTTTTTCGGCTAAACACGGATTTTCTCTCTTTGATAATATTTAAATTATTTGTTGTTGAAATTTAAACCACATCACTTTGCGTTTCAACTAATGATATTTAACGCGTAAGATCAAAACGTTGATTTTTTGATAATCCCCAAGCGGCAGAAACCTGTTCGTTTGTTGAAAATAAGGACAGAAAAAAAAGGATTTTTTGCTTGAATTCGAATGTAAAATGACAGATATTTACTCATGTAATTTACTTCTTCAACATAAAAAAACCATATAGTCAGTCAGATTATCGACCTAGCAAGCATTCCCTGCCGCACCAGGGAATGCACAACGCAACACCATTAAAAACAGTATTTTATTTCAGGTTAATCCCCAATAACCTGCGGGAGATTTTTAATATATACCGGAGAGAATGTTAATGTTTAATGCCATGTTTAAGCATAAAGGGAAACATACACAACTTATAAGTAAAAAACAGCTTGCCACATATCAAAACCTTTATACGCAATTAAGGCAAAAACAACAGGATGGGAGTATTCCCGTACACCCGGACAACAACTATCTTTCCGATAATGAGCTGGCCAGAAATATTTATGAAAAAAAATATTTTGTAAAAAATCTGAACAACGATGTAATTGAAAAATGTCCCGAAGACGTTTTCACCCGTTTGTCTGCGTTTATTGCAACCATGGAACCACAAGCTGAAAAAGCCGAATATTGGGCAACCGAATTTTACAAGGCTTTATACGGTGGCTATTTTGCGGCGGGAGGCAGGGTATTGGCAGGGGCGGGCGATCTATACCGTGTAAAAACCCTGGCCAACTGTTTTGTTTCCAAGGTTCAGGAAGACAATATTGAATCTTTATATAACACGGCCTATGAGTGTGCACGCACTTATTCTTTTGGAGGCGGGATAGGCGTTGATATTTCCCCCCTGCGCCCCAAAAACAGCATTGTACACAATGCCGCGGATAGTTCGACCGGCGCGGTTTCATTTATGGAACTTTATTCCCTGACAACAGGTTTGATTGGCCAAAGCGGACGGCGCGGCGCGTTAATGCTGACCATCGATGTGAAACACCCCGACATTATGGAATTCATCCGCGTAAAAAAAATCCCCAACTGGGTTACCGAACAGATTGTTGACCAGGCCAAGTGGAGTAATAAATTCGATGAAACACAGCTTTTGGAGATAGAAAAACAGGTAATGGAAAACACACAAGTGCGTTTTGCCAATATCAGTATAAAGGTTTCCGACGAGTTTATGCAGGCTGTGGAAGAACAAAAAAAATACGGCACCGATAAATTGTTGGTGTATAAAAAATTTAACAAACAAGTTCTTTCTAAAGCCTACCAGGAAAAGGACATTCATTATTCCTACCAAATCCCGGCAAAGGATATCGACGAATATGAATTGTTCCATGTTTTTCAGAATGCCAACCTTTTAAATAATTTTTTACACACAAATTATAACCGGACCATGGACGAGGCCGTTCTGAGTAACGCCGTGGCGCGCGATGTTTTTGGCGATGTGGTAATCCCGTTAGACAATGAACCTTATGATTTGGCCGTTCGCTATTCAGGTGATTACATGCTGTATTTTGCCTCACGGGCAACAGGTGAAATCCGCCGTCTGATAAAAGCACGAGATGTATGGGACCAATTTGTTGAGGGCAATTATAAAACTGCCGAACCCGGATTAATTTTTTGGAGCCGGATGAGTAAATACTCCCCATCCAACTATGTAGGTCGTCCCATTGCCAGCACCAATCCCTGCGCGGAGGTTCCACTTGAAGACGGCGGCGCATGTAACCTGGGTTCCATAAACCTTGCCCGTTTTGTGGATAACGGCTTCACTGTCAACGCTAAAATTAATTGGGATAAAATAGCCGAAGTTACAAATACCGTAATCCGTTTTTTGGATAATGTGGTTACGTGGAACGAGATTTTAAACCCGCTGGAAAAACAACGTATCTCCGCTTCCGAAACCCGCCGATTGGGTTTAGGGATTATGGGTACGGCAGACATGCTTAACCAGCTTGGCATTGCTTATGATTCTGAAGAAGGCATCATGCTGGTTGAAAAGGTAATGAGTCTTATTGCGAACAAGGCATATCAGGCGTCGGCCCTTATTGCGGAAGAAAAGGGCCCTTCCCCCATTTATGACTATAACGCCTACGCACAAGGCCCATTTTTCAAGGAAGCCCTTTCCCAAGAAACCCGGGAAATGATCCGTGATAAAGGACTGCGAAATATTGCCATCCTTGCTATTGCACCGACCGGTTCAATCAGTAATATTGTTTTAAGTTTTAAAAATGGTACAAAAAACTATCTTGGTGTCAGTAGCGGCATTGAACCCATTTTTGCACTCTTTTATACACGCAGATCGGAATCTTTTGGAAATAAATTTTTCAAGGTGTTCCATTCCAGTGTTCAGGCTTACATTGACCTGCATAATCTGGGCGATAAAGTGCAGGACGCCCAAACCGAGGCTGAACTGACGGAGCACCTGCCCGGATATTTTTTCCGCACGTCACATCATATAATGCCGGATAAAAGAGTGGAAATACAGGGCCGTTGTCAAAAATATGTGGATCACAGTATTTCATCTACCGTTAACCTTCCCGAAAATGTCGAACCGGAAACCATATCGGACGTCTATTTGAAGGCATGGAAACAAGGGCTTAAGGGGATCACCATTTACCGTGATGGCAGTCGCTACCCCATTCTCAGCATCGAAACACAGAAAACCGAATTTCAGACGGCAAAAAATAAAATATACACCATAAAAATTAAACCCGGCGAGGAAATTAAAGCCCATGGGGATGACATCCTGTCCCTGCCCAACGGCGAACTTACCACCGTGTATCATTTCATGATACGTGAAAAAGAAAAAAATGAATTCTTAACCGTAAAAGCTTAAGGAGCTTTAAATGATCCGTATAAATAACAAGGATTTTGCGATTAGTGAAGTTCA
>CAYWBI010000245.1:0-5114 GCA_964456445.1 uncultured Calditrichaceae bacterium | reverse complement strand
CTTAAAGTAAGAAGGGGGCCCTTTTATTTCATTAACTTTTTAACATAATAGCTTCACGTCTTTGCAGTTATTTATCTATAATTATCATTGATTCGAATAAACTTTTGACACAGCTGAACTGTTACAAAATGATACACATTTAAAGAATGCATTTACAAAATTCGTACCTGGTATTTTCACCCCTGAAATTACCATCGAATAAAAATAGGATGGCATCGGGTAAATCGACTATAGCATGATAACATGAAGTCTGACAAACTTGTATTTTTAAGATAAAATGCGTTTGGCGGGATATGTTATATCAAGACTATTATCAGCTAATTTTCGAAAAATCTAATTATTTTTTCATAAAAACAAAAATAGGGTTTGGGTCATGTGTTTAAAAGCATCCGTTTTTATAGCTACAAGTTTGGATGGATTTATTGCCAGGGCGGATGGAGCGCTTGATTGGTTAGACGCTGCCAACGCAACAGTTCCACATGGTGAGGACTGCGGCTATGGTTCATTTATGGAATCAATCGATCTTTTGATTATGGGCCGCAAAACATTTGAACAGGTTTTAACTTTTGATCAGTGGCCCTACGGATCAAAAAAGGTGCTTGTCCTTGGCAGACATAAAATCCCAATCCCCAAGGCCCTAACTCCAACGGTATCCCATTCGGACGAAAGCCCTAAACAGATACAACATCGCTTGTCGGCAGAAAATATTTCACATATTTATATCGATGGAGGAAATACCATTCAGCGTTTTTTTGCCACCGGAATTATCACGGATATTACGATTACAATAATTCCCGTTGTTCTTGGATGCGGGATTTCATTATTTGGCAGCGTAGATAAAGACATTTTGCTTGAACTTATTTCAACCAAAACATACGATTTTGGTTTTGTTCAGTTATACTATAAAGTAAAATCAAAAGGAGTGAGGAAAAATGACTGAAAAAATAAACTATCTTGAATTACCGGCAAAAAATATCAATGTGGCAAAAACTTTCTTTGCCGCGGTTTTCAACTGGTCATTTACAGACTATGGCCCTGAATACTCGGCATTTTCAAATGCCGGTATCGACGGAGGTTTTTACCAATCGAAGTTAGCTAGCTCCACCGCCAACGGAGGCGCCCTTATCGTTTTTTACAGTAAAAATCTTGACAAAATTCAGGTAAAAATTACAAACAATGGCGGATCGATTTTAAAACCTGTCTTTGATTTTCCAGGTGGACGCCGTTTTCATTTCAGCGATCCTAATGGCAATGAATTCGCCGTCTGGTCTGATATCATAAATTAAGCGGAAAGATTTGAAAGATTCGATCCGGGTTTGTTTAATGAACCGTATCAGGCTTTTCCAGGGAACCTGTTTACACTGTTTTGTGGAGTTCCCTTTAAATAGGCCGCAATATTTTCCTCTAAAATTTTTATCAGGCGTTTGCGGGATTCGTATGCTGCCCAGGCAATATGTGGCGTGATCAGACAATTTTTTGCCCCGATCAGAGGATTTTTTTCATCAGGGGGCTCGGATGACAACACGTCCAGGGCCGCGCCTGCGATCCTGCTTGTGTTTAATGCATCGGACAATGCCTGTTCATCAATCAACCCGCCCCGACCGGTATTGATAAGTATGGCCGAAGTTTTAATAAGGCCCAGACTGTCCCGATTGATGATTTGATTTGTAGCTGAATTTAACGGCAAATGAAGACTGATAAAATCCGACGTCTTCAACAACTGCTCAAAATCAACAAAGCTGCAATTTTCAGGTACGAATTGTTCGGTGTGGCGTGAGTGAATATAAACTTTCATACCGAAGGCCGTAGCTATCCCGGCTACCATTTTACCGATTTTCCCATATCCGACAATGCCCATTGTTTTGCCATTCAATTCACCGAGCGTATTTAAGGTATAACTAAAATCCAACGATTTTTGCCAATCTCCGTTGTTTACGCTCCGCGCATGTACATCAATCCTACGGGTGAAGTGTAAGAGAAATGCAAACACATGTTGAGCGACAGATTCGCTGCTATATGCCGGGATATTTGTTACCAAAATATTTTTTTGTGATGCCGCATCGATATCTATAATATTGTATCCGGTTGCCATAACCGGGATATAACGCAGATTTGGCAATCGATCCATTTCCGCAAGACCAAGCGGCACTTTATTGGTGAGAATAATTTCCGCATCCATACAACGGCGGAGCACATCATTTTCGGCCGAGCGGTCATATACCGTCAAGCGGCCAAATTTTTCCAGGCCTTGCCAGGAAAGATCACCCGGATTTATGGCATGGCCATCCAGCACGACGATGTTTGATTTTGTGTCCATGATTTGATTAACTAATTTTTATAAGAAAGTGCAACCAGTAATTCTGCGAAATTATCGGGATGCAACTGTTCAAATTCTCTTTGCCCGATTTTTAAATAATTCCAGGTATCATCTGTTAACGATGTGGCATTGTCACACCAATTCATAGCCGCCTGATCTTTTAGGGCTACTTCAACGTCTTCACGGCCTTTTGTTTCGACGATCCAAAATTCTTTCTCGGAAAGCTTAATGATAAAGTCCGGGAAGTAATGCCTGATATTGGCACGCCTGTCAGTGTATTGAATTGAAAAACCGAATTGCAGTGGAAGTTTTGAAAAAGAAATAACGTCACCAGCCAAATGCAGAAACTTTGCAAAAGACAATTCAAACTCATTATCACAAGCTACATAATTAAAAATGGATTTTTCAGATTCATATAGTTTTTTCGAAAAGGGATAAGCGGGCGTAGAAGAAAGCAAACGGCTTGGAATGATTAATTTAGGTATTGCATCCTGAACAATAACATCCTTTAAGGCTTTTTCAAATTCTTTAGAGATCACATAATTTGCAACATTGGTACTCATCGCTTTTATGACAAGCGGATCATACAAATCAACTTCTTTACCAAATGCTTTCTTTTCAAAAAACTCACGAATCTTGGGAGCAAGCACGGCAAACTGTGATGGCAATTTTAAATTTTGTGTTATACGACGGGCGTAATAACCTATCACTTCTTCTGGCGTTTGAGCCGGTGGAATTGTGTATTTGCGTTTGAATAAAGTTTCATTGGTTAAGATATCGATGCCCTCATACTCAAAAGTTTTTATATCTTCCGACTTTTCAACCAAGGGCAAAGGATTCGTTTTAAAATCCATCACATTAATTTTTGCAATTTCTTCGGCCAAAGATTTTTTGCGGATCAATGAAGGCGATAATTCCGGAAGGCCAATATCCTGCTTTTTCTTTTCTTCGACCGGCATGATGGTTGATATCTTGAGCTTATCTTTGCCAATTTCAAAAGTATCAAATTTTAAATCTTCCAGTCTTTCCAAATCTTCTACAAATTTGAGAAAAGCTTTATTGCCGATTATATCAACACGCTCTTTATAATTACTGCCGGATAAATCGCGAAACATTAAGCGTAAACCACGGCCAATGGTCTGCTCCGGAAGGATATTTGCTTTTGCCGTATAAGGACGCAGACCGACAACAACGGTAACATTCTTAACGTCCCAACCTTCGCGAAGCATGAGTACGCTTACTATCGCATTAACCGGAGAATTAGGACGATCAACTTGCCTTGATGCTTTCCGCGCATCTTCCAAATCCTTTTTGGATACTTGACCTGAATTGTCTGTATGAATAACAAGCGTTTTATCCCCGGCAAACAAAGCCGGGTATTTTGTCCGCATCCAATCAGCAACCTGATCTGCTTCTTTTGTACTGTTCATCATGATAAATAGAATGGGTTTTCTCTTCAGGGCATTAAGCTGTTCAAAGTATTCTTTCCAACGCTCAACACCAGCTGTAAGAAATGCAGCATAGCGGATTGTAACATCATCGGATTTTGCT
Source organism: uncultured Calditrichaceae bacterium (assembly GCA_964456445.1). Lineage (GTDB taxonomy): Bacteria > Calditrichota > Calditrichia > Calditrichales > J004 > CAYWBI01. The sequence continues at coordinate 1,246 of CAYWBI010000245.1, read as the reverse complement.
TCTTCGGTACGGGAAATACCTTTTAATGGTCTTTTAACAACACCATCAAGGATAGCTTGTTTTAAAGGATAATCCGAAACGATCCATGAGAATAAAGCTCCTTTTGAATATCTTGGTGTGGCTGAAAAATCAAGTTGAGCGGTAAGTGGCGATTTTTCATGAATATGCCTAATAATATTATTCCATTCATTTGTTTCATCATGTGTGTGATGTGCCTCATCATTTAACAAAAGTAGAGGACCATCCCGTTTGGAAATGCGTTCATCAAAATCTGTGATTTCCAGCTTTTTAGTTTGAGGCTTTTCTCCAAGAACAGCAACGAGTTCTTCGGGCTCACTATTATTTGAAGCGTTTGCACGTTCATAAAACTGCTGAACATTGGTGAGGTATAAAGCGCCCTGACTTCCGGCACGTTCCGAATCGCCACGCATATAAAATTCCATATCCCAGAATAAACTAAAATGTTTGGGAAACAGCGGATCGGTTCTAAAAATATGACCGCTTTCAAAATCGGTTTTAAGCCGTTCAAAAACGATAATATTGGGCGCGATAATCAAAAAGGTTTTAGCGAAACGTTTATCATCTTCACGCATCGCATTAAAATATTGCCAGGCAATGGCCAATGACATCACTTTTGTTTTACCGCTGCCTGTTGCCATCTTTACACAGAAACGGGCGAAATCATCATAAAGCGGCAAGCGGTCGATTGAACCTGAAACGGCAAACCGTTCCAATAGTTCTTTGCGGTTATTAATTTTCTCGATCTCATGAACATAGATCAATGTTTCAATGGCTTCACGCTGAGAAGCATAGTAACGGAAGTTAGCGCCGTTGGCCATTTTATGGTCTGTATAAAACCAATAGTTGAGCAGCTCGCGGGTTGTTTTGGTTACGCCTTTGTAGCCCCCCTCACGCCAGGAGTTAACAGCATTTCGGATGGGAATAACACAAGGCGCGGTGGACATGCGTTCTCGGACGTCAAAAATATCGGCTTGATCCAAATCCCTTTTTCTTTTTGGCATGTTAGGTTCTTTCTTATTGAAACCGATGAACCGGTTTTCTTATAATGTTTGCCTTCTCTTGTCCCATGACTGAAGTCATGGGTTAGTATTTGTTATCTTTTCAGTATCCCTTGTTTAAAGCCTTAGGTCATCATGTGCCTGCTTTTAACTAACCCACGATTTTAATCGCGGGCTTTGAAAGTCATTTCATCCTGAAACCGATGAACCGGTTTTCCTATTATATT
>CAYWBI010000244.1:0-5130 GCA_964456445.1 uncultured Calditrichaceae bacterium | reverse complement strand
ACAAATAAATGAAAAACAAAAACTAAAAATCCCGGTTGAAAGCCTTCTCAAGCATTGTATTATCAACTATCGGCCACTTAAAGAAAATTTCTTGGTCAAGGCAAAAAGATTCGTTCAAATATCATTTTAAAAATTTTCTTAGGGGTAATGTCCGCTGTAAACAGATAATCGATCAAAGCCACAGAATATAAAACGGGAAATTTTTATTATATTTGTCCAAATATTTCCCATTTCCTAACGCTATTATTAAGGCAACACTTCAAATAAATGAAATCATGTGAGATCGGGACTCTTTTTTGCTTTTGACCCTGCCACCCGTTAAATTTCTTAGTTTTATAAAAACTATACAAAGCTTCCCGCTGGCTTGTTTCCCATAATTAAACGAATCAATGACCGCCGATTGAAAAAACGGCTTAAAAACGAAAACGCTTATTATTATATGAATCAAAATTTTATCCGAAATTTTTGCATTATTGCCCATATCGATCACGGCAAATCCACCCTGGCCGATCGGCTGTTAGAAGAGACGAATACCGTGGCCCAACGGGATTTAAAAGCCCAGATACTAGACGACATGGACCTTGAACGCGAACGGGGGATCACTATAAAAAGCCACGCCATCCGCATGAATTATAAAGCAATGGATGGGAACGAATATATTTACAACCTGATTGATACACCCGGCCATGTGGATTTTAGTTATGAGGTTTCACGTAGCCTTGCGGCCTGTGAGGGCGCCTTGCTGGTCGTGGACGCAGCGCAGGGGATCGAGGCACAAACCATAAGCAACCTGTATCTTGCAATTGAGAACGATTTAAGCATTATACCTGTTTTGAACAAGGTCGATTTACCCAGTGCGGAAGTGGACAAGGTAACCCGTCAGGTTATCGAACTTCTTGGCTGCGCTAAAGAAGAAATCATCCTGGCAAGCGCCAAAAGCGGGATTGGCGTTAAAGAAATCCTCGAGGCCATTATTTATGAAATACCGGCGCCAAAAGGCAAGCCCGATGGTAAATTGCAAGCCCTGATTTTTGATTCCCTTTTTGATAGTTACCGCGGCGCCATTGCCTTTATCCGGGTTTTTAACGGGACGCTTTCAAAAGGTGATTTGATCTATTTCCTTTCTACAGAACGAAAATACAGCGCAGATGAAATTGGTATCTTACATCTAAAAAGAGAACCGGTTAAAACACTTTATGCCGGTGAAGTGGGCTACCTGATAACCGGCGCCAAAAATGTACGCGATACCAAGGTTGGCGATACCGTTACCAGGCTGAACGATCCGGCGGACGCCCCGCTTCCCGGCTACAAAGAAGTTAAGCCCATGGTTTATTCGGGGATTTACCCCATTATCAGCGAGGATTTTGAAAACCTGCGCGACGCCCTGGAGAAACTTACACTGAACGACTCTGCCCTGCTCTATGTGCCGGAAACATCCAAAGCGCTTGGCTTTGGTTTCCGCTGTGGTTTTTTAGGTTTGCTGCATATGGAAATCGTCCAGGAAAGGCTGGAACGCGAATACAATCTCAGTATCATCAATACCGTTCCCAACGTTGTTTATCAAGTGCATTTGACAAACGGGGATGTATTAAAAGTAAACAATCCCACGGAATTGCCCGATCAGGGTAAAATCGAGTTTATCGAAGAACCATATATCCGGGCACAAATCATTACGCCCCCGGAATATATCGGCAATATCATGCGCCTTTGTTCCGAAAAACGGGCCATCTTTTTAAATACAACCTATATCGAGGCCAGCCGGGCCGATATGACCTTTTTATTCCCGCTGGCTGAAGTGATCTTTGATTTTTATGATAAGCTAAAATCCTATACACGTGGTTATGCCTCTTTGGATTATGATTTTGACGATTACCGCGAATCCAAGCTTATCCGTCTCGATATCCTGATTAATGGTGAGCCGTTGGATGCTCTGTCCATAATTGTTCATCGTGACAAGGCCTACGAATGGGGACGTCGATTGACCAGGCATTTAAAGACCCTCATTCCCCGGCAAATGTTCGAGGTAGCCATACAGGCGGCAATCGGCGCAAAAATTATTGCCCGCGACACGGTAAAAGCCCTGCGTAAAAATGTGTTGGCCAAATGTTACGGCGGGGACATATCACGTAAACGTAAATTGCTGGAGAAACAAAAAGAAGGCAAAAAACGTATGAAGCAGATCGGCCGGGTCGAAATTCCACAGGAAGCTTTTTTGGCCTTGTTATCGATGGACAGTGACAACGATTAAATAAAACATAAATTTCCTTTTTGGAGGCAGATTGAAAAAGAACGAAGATGAAAAGAAAAGCCGCTTTGGCAATTTTATGGAAGGACTGTTTTTTGCACTGATAGCCGCCCTGGTCATTCGCCAACTTGTCATCCAGGCTTATACAATCCCTACATCTTCAATGGAAGATACCCTGCTTGTCGGGGATTTTCTGTTGGTAAATAAATTTACCTATGGCATGCGTACACCGGACTGGATCGGTATTCCTTACACCGATATTGGATTTGATGTTCCCTGGTACCGTTTTCCCGCATTACGTGAACCAAAGCCGTATGATGTAATCATTTTTCATTATCCGCTTAATCCCAGTGTTGACTATATCAAACGCTGTATTGCCCAACCCGGACAGACGGTCGAAGTAATAAATAAAATGGTCTATGTGGATAGCATCGCCTTTCCCAATCCACCACACATGAAATTTTTAGACCACAACATTATTCCCCGCAACCGGACGTATGGCCCAACTTTCCGGCGTTTAGGCAGCAGGGACAATTACGGCCCGATCACCCTGCCCGCAGGTAAATACTGGGCCATGGGCGATAACCGGGACAACAGCTCCGACAGCCGTTACTGGGGATTTGTCCCTCATGAAAACATCGTTGGACAAGCGCTCATCATTTATTTTTCTTTTGACATAAACCAACCCTGGTCCAAATTTTACAAGATGATCCGATTCGATCGTATTGGTCAGGTTATCCGCTGATAACCGGATGATAAAGAAAACCAACATCTCCCGAAATGCGGGTATCTACATTCATGTCCCTTTTTGTGACACTAAATGCGGGTATTGTGATTTTTACTCAATTACAAGTCAATCATCAAGACCGCAATATGTACAAGCCTTGCTAAAAGAAATCGCGCTTTATGCCCGTCCCCCTTTTGATACGCTATTGTATGACACTATTTATTTTGGCGGGGGCACGCCTTCCTTGTTGAAGCCGGGTGAACTATCCGATATCATGTCCACCCTTTATGCAAATTTCCGGTTTAGCCCCGATTGTGAAATCACCTTAGAAGCCAACCCGGGAACCCTTTCGATGGTTAAAATCCGGGAAATTAAAAAGCAAGGCATAAACCGGGTCAGCCTTGGCATCCAAAGTTTTGATGATGGCGAGCTAAAAACGCTGGGACGTATCCATGATGCCCAACAGGCACGCGATGCCTTTTACGATTTACGCGCCGCCGGTATCGGGAACATAAGCATCGATTTAATATATGCCCTGCCCGGCCAAGCCCTTGATCGTTGGCAAAAAAACATACAAGCGGCGGTCGAACTTAAACCTGAACATATTTCCGCATACAACCTCATCTACGAAGAAGGGACGCCTTTTTATAAAAAATTGCAAAAAAAGGAATTCACAGCTTTTCCATCTGATGAGGAACTGAAATATTTTAACGAAACATTAAATACCCTGTCCGGGGCCGGATATCTACAATATGAAGTGTCCAATTATGCCCGTGGACAAGCCTTCTATTCCAGACATAATTATAAATACTGGACCCATACACCTTTTTTAGGATTTGGTCCTGCCGCATACGCTTTTTATGAAAATGAACGCTGGGGGAATTTTCGTTCGATAAAAAAATATATCGCCGCACTGGAAACAGAAAAAGTTCCGGTTCATTTTCGGGAAACCCTAAATAAGACCAGCCTGGCCTTTGAGCAGGCAATGCTTGGCCTGCGTACACGGGCCGGTATAAACTTAGAAGAATATGAAAAATTATTGGGCGAAACGCTTTTACACCGATATCAAAAACAAATCCGGCTTTTATTGGACGAAGGATTCGCCGAAATGAATTCCACACATCTATTTTTAACCGATAAAGGATTTTTAATTTGTGATGAAATCCTTCCCGCGTTTGCACCAGAATAGAAGTATCTATATTTTTACGTCGTCGGGACGGTCATCCTTAACTCAAATCTTCTAAAACTTATACCGGATCGGCAAAAAAATTCATTTGTTGTTTATGGGAAACTTTTAATTTTTATATTGGTTTTTATATACTGAATCAACACACAATTTAAACAAACGGGAAAATATGCCTTATGTTCTTTTCAAAGAAAACAGACAACCGTTCCACTAACGCAAAAACTAAATTCATTGTTTTTGTTGTTTTAATGCTGGCCGCTTTTAGCCTGAGTGCCATAGATGTAAACCAGGAAAGCCAGATGCATAATATGATGCACAAAGATGAGCCGGACGCCCGTATATCGCTAAACCTTGCCCCCATGCAAAAAAGGCATCAACTAAAGAACATGCGCTCACATGTTGAAGCGGTACAAACAATCATCGATCTTATCAGTCGGGACAAGTATGCTGAAGCATCGCGGACCGCACATAACAAACTTGGGCTCACAGCGGAAATGAAAATGATGTGCAGCGCCTTCGGCAATGATGACTTTACAAAAATCGGACTGGACTTCCATAAAAGCGCTGACAAATTGGGCGAGGTCTTATTGACCAGGGATAAAAACAAATCACTGGTGGCCTTATCAAATACCATGACTTATTGTGTTAGTTGCCATGCGACTTTTCGCCAGTAAAAAAAAGTCTTTATCACATACCTGCACAAAGAAGGCACAAAGGGAACAACGTTTTTGTTTTTTATAAAAACCGGTTTCTCTGTGCGGCTTTGTGAACCTTCGTGGCACTCTGTGCAATGGGTTGCTTCGTTTAAATTAGATATCAACCTGACTGGCAATATGGACAAAAGAAACACTTTTTCACGGAGTTGCACAAAGAAGGCAGAAAGGGCACATTGGTTTTTGTTTCGTTTAAATTAGATATCGACCTGACTGGCAATATGGACAAAAGAAACACTTTTTCACGGGGTTGCACAAA
>CAYWBI010000243.1:0-5135 GCA_964456445.1 uncultured Calditrichaceae bacterium | reverse complement strand
TTGGCCAGGTAAGTTCGGTGCCGATATACGTGTAGGCCACTGTTTTGCAGTCCGGGGCCAGCAGGCCTTCCTGCCGCAGACGGTTCATCCACATTTCCCAGTCTTCACCGCCCATTACCATTACGGTGCCGTCGATTTCTTCCTGAGTGGCCGGTTCCAAATGCACAGGTTTTACCTCGGATTTGTCTGTATCCAGTGTTTTGCCATTGTAAGCCTGTCCGATGGGTTTTAAAATTGATTTACCAACCACCCCTGTTTTGGGATGCGTACGACGTGGGGCGGCGACGCTATATACAACCAGGTCAAAGGGTTGAAATTGTTCTTTGGCGATTTGGACCACGCGGTCCTTTATTTCATCAGAAAAGGCGTCACCATTGACGCTGGCACATTTCAAATCCATTGTTTTTGCAATTTGTTCAAAAGCCACGGAGTTGTACCAACCCGCGGTTGCGGTTTTGTTTGCTGCTGGTTCTTTTTCAAAAAAGACGCCAAGGGTTGCGGCGTCACTGCCAAAAGCTGCGGTAATTCTTGAAGAAAGCCCATAGCCCGTGGATGCGCCGATTATCAGGGCATTTTTAGGGCCACCTGTAATTTTTCCGCCGGCCAGCACATGGCCGATTTGTTCCTGTATATGTTGTTTGCATCCTGCAGGATGCGCGGTTAAACATACAAAACCACGAATTTTTGGTTTAATAATCATATTCTACCTTTTGAGTTGAGCTCGTTTGAATAAAACAATGCTGTGGGTGGCCATTTTAGATAATATGTGTTTCTTTTTCCTGCAGGGCTTTTTCGGTTTCCCTGCCCTGTTTCCCATAACCCGTGCGTCCCATCAGGCCATAGGTGGCAATTTTACCTTCTTCCACGCCCGGTTGATCAAAGGCGTTTATGTTGAGTAATTCACCGGCAAAAGCCGTGGCCGCCTGAAACAGAAAAAGTAGCGCGCCAATATTTTCCGCGTTTACCCTGTCCATCTTTATGGTTATGTTCGGACGTTCATTGTTGGTCAGCGCCAGTTCGGTAGCTTTTTTCTCCGCAGAAATAAGTTGACCTAATGATTTGCCATTAAGGTAATCAAAATCCTTTATATAGGGAAAGGGGTTTTGTAAAAGCCGGTCCGAATAAAAATTTTCGACTTCTATAAATGTAATGATTTTGTCGTTTGGCCCCTCTACATACAATTGCACCTGGGAATGTTGATCGGTTGCGCCCAGGGCTTTGACAGGCGTTTGGCCGAGTTCAACTTTTTGCTTATCGTTGTCAAAACGCTTTCCCAGACTTTCGGCCCATAGTTGGCGGTACCAATCGGCGATATCACGTAGCTTGTTGCTGTAGGGCATCATCACACTTATATTCTTGCCCATCTTCATAGAAGATACATGTATGGCCGCATACATAAAAGCCGGATTTTGGACCAGGTTGGCTTCCCACACTTTCTTCTCCATTTCGGCGGCGCCATTTAACAATGCGCGGATGTCAATGCCTGCAAGTGCCGCGGGGATTAGACCCAATGGGGTAAAGACGGAAAAACGTCCGCCAACATTCGAAGGAATGCGGAAGCAACGGATTGGGTTTTCGGCGGCAATTTTATTTAATAACCCTTCATGAGGATCGGTTGTAAAAATCAGGTTTTTATAGAAATTTTCCCCGGTTTGCTTTTTCAGGCTGTCCATAAAATAAAGTAGGGTAGCGGCGGTTTCAGCGGTACCACCGGACTTTGACACCACATGAAAGAGGGTGCGCTTTATATTGAGATGTTCGAGCAAATCGTTTATCCAATCCGGGTCGATGTTATCCGGAAAAAACATTTTTGGAGATTGGTTCAGGTTATAATAGGAATCTTGTAAAGATGTAAAGAGGGCAATGGGACCAAGGGAAGAGCCGCCAATGCCAAGATGCACATAATTATCGAAACGGTCTTTTATGGATTCTACATATTCAAGAACGGATTCTGTTTCGGCATCATTATAGGGTAAATTGTAAAAACCAAGCAGCCCGCTATCTTTTTTATGTTTAAGATTCTGCAGACAGTGGGCGCTATCAGAGGCGATTTGTTCCAACTTGCTAAGAGAAAGGCCGTGCGTGTTGCCGATATTTGATTGTAAAACATTAGAAATATCCATCTGGATGTTCATTATATATTCCGTGTAAATTTGACTTTAATAAAGGAAGGTAATAAAAAGGCTGTCACCAGAGAAAATAAAATTAAAAAAAATGGATTTTATTCTCAGCTGACAGCCGTAATGTTTAGTTTAATTCATCGAGAGAGATATCGTTCTTTTTTACTTCTTTCATGCCTGTTTCTGTAAAGGCCAATTCATCCTTCGATTTAACCTTAATCTGGATAATACTTCCTTCCTTAAAGGTGCCTTTCAACAGTTCGTCGGCAATGGGATCTTCCAAATATTTTTGGATGGCCCTTTTTAACGGCCGTGCTCCGAATTGAGAATCAAAACCATGTTCAACGAGAAATTTTTTGGCCCCATCCGTCAAATGAAATTCCATGTTTTTTTCATCCAGTTTATCAGAGACGTCCCTTAGGGAAATGTCAATAATTTTGACTGCTTCTTTTTGCTGTAGTGGCCGAAAGTAAACGATATCATCCACACGGTTTAAAAACTCGGGATTAAAAGCTGTTTTTAATTCACCTGATATTTTATTCTTCATGTTTTTAAACAGGTCATCCGTCTTACTATCGGTAAAACCATATCCGGTAGTGTTGCTTAAAAATTTAACCCCTACGTTGGATGTCATGATCAGGATTGTATTTTTAAAATCAACCTTATGTCCAAGCGAATCGGTTAAATGTCCTTCATCCATAACCTGTAACAACAGATTGTAGATATCCGGGTGTGCCTTTTCGATTTCATCCAACAAGATAACCGAATAAGGATGACGACGGACTTTCTCGGTTAAAATACCACCTTCTTCATAGCCGACATATCCAGGAGGTGAGCCGACCAGGCGGGATACATTAAATTTTTCCATGTATTCACTCATGTCTATCCGAATAAGTGATTTTGGGCTTTCAAATAAATATTCGGCAAGCTCTTTGGCCAAATAGGTTTTGCCCACACCTGTTGGGCCTAAAAAGATAAAGGAACCAATCGGGCGGTTGGGGTCCTTTAGCCCTGCCCGGGCACGACGTATGGCCTTGGTCATGGCTGTGATTGCTTCAGCCTGACCGATAACACGTTTTTTAAGCGCTTTGCCCATATCGAGTAACTTTTCAGATTCCTTGAGGGCAATCCGCTGGGTTGGGATACCGGTAATCATCGCCACTACGGCTTCGATGTCATCAACAGTTACCTGGGCGGTCCGCGTTTCTTCTTCAACTTCCCAGCGTTGACGCGCCAGTTCCAGTTGTTCGACCAAATTACGTTCCATGTCACGCAGCTTTGCGGCGCGTTCAAAATCCTGCAGTTTGGCAAGCGATTCTTTCTCGGCCCGGATACGCTCTATCTCAGCCTCATATTCGAGAATTTCCTTTGGGACGATGATGTTTTCCATGTGCACCCTGGACCCTGCCTCATCGAGGATATCAATGGCCTTGTCCGGGAAATGCTTATCGGTGATATAACGTTCGGCCAACTTGACGATAGCCCCCAGCCCATCAGAACTATATTCAACATTATGATGTTTTTCATAGCGATCTTTTACCGAATGTAATATTTCCAGTGTTTCTTCCATGGTCGTGGGTTCAACCATAACTTTCTGAAAACGACGTTCGAGGGCGCCGTCTTTTTCTATGTACATTCGATATTCATCCAGGGTGGTTGCACCAATGCATTGCAGTTCGCCACGTGCCAGGGCAGGTTTAAACATATTGGATGCATCCAGCGATCCCGACGCTCCACCGGCTCCCACAATCGTATGTAACTCGTCAATAAAAAGTATAACATCCTTAGCTTTTTCAAGTTCGGTCATCAGGGCTTTCATCCGTTCTTCAAATTGGCCCCGGTATTTTGTTCCGGCTACAATGGAACCCATATCCAAAGCAACCACCCGTTTATTATGTAGCACCCGGGATGCTTTTTTTTCCACAATGCGGATGGCAAGCCCTTCGGCAATTGCTGTTTTGCCCACACCGGGCTCACCAATTAATACGGGATTATTCTTTTTACGCCGGCTTAAAACCTGTGCAACACGTTGGATTTCTTTTTGCCGTCCAATTATAGGGTCAAGCTTTCCCTCCAAAGCCATTTGGGTCAAATCACGGCCAAAATGATCAAGAGCGGGTGTTTTGGTTTTTTTAGCAGGTTGTTGTTTGGGCGCCGGTGGCGAGCTTGGCTTACCGGCCAGGATATTTTCCAGTTCATTATAGCAGGCTGCATAATCAATGTTAAAGGTTAACAAAATTTGAGCAGCGAGACAGTCCTTTTCCTTAAGGATGGATAATATTAGGTGTTCGGTACCAATAACATCATTGTTAAAGTTTTTGGCTTCAATATAAGTCATTTTTAAAGCCTTTTCGGCCCTTTTGGATAAAGGGAGATTGCCGATGGTCATGGTCCCGCCGGACGGGGCAGTAGCATCTTCAATGGCTTTTTTTAGTTTATCCAGATCACAACCGAGGTTTTTAAGGATTTTTATGGCAATGCCCTCACCTTCCTTAATCACACCAAGTGTTAAATGTTCAGTGCCGATATGGTCGTGACCAAGGCGCATAGCTTCTTCTTTAGAAAAGCGAATGACTTTTTGTACGCGGTTGGTAAAATTGTTACCCATAATATTTTCACCTTACAAATTAATGTTTGTTCTACTGATACATTTTCAATTTAGTATTCGGTCTTCTGCCAGTCAAGAAAACAAAATTAAATCATATAATTATAATAAAACATTTACATAATTGTTCCAATTTGGCCTAAGTATTTATAATAGGACGAAAAAGTACAAACTTTGAAAAATGAAGATGAATGATCAGGAATATATCGGAACAAGGGAGTCGTTTGACGGGGTCATAAAAGTTAAAATTTTGCAGAATAAAGATTTGCAAAGGTACAAAAGAGTAAGTAGATTAAATGCTCTTGCTGAAAGAGAAATCAGGTATATATAGCAGGCAATAAAAGATTTGCAAGTGGCAAAGAGGGTGCTTAAATTGGCTGCCCTTTGTTCATTGAAAAGAGGAGTAAGAG
>CAYWBI010000242.1:0-5138 GCA_964456445.1 uncultured Calditrichaceae bacterium | reverse complement strand
CACAAACTGTGCTTCAAGATGTTTTTGTAAATCATTGACCTTCAAATTCATTTAATTGCCACGAGCTTGAGCTGCCTTGCCACGAGCTTCGGCTGACTTGCCACGAGCTTCAGCTCGTGGTTACCGAGATTTTTTGTCTTATAAGGGCTTCAGCCCAACATGTTGATTTGTTTGGGCTAAAGCCCACTAAATGTCAGGTTTTCTCATCCCCCAGCTAAAGCTGGGGGCTCATCAACTCGACCTGGAATTTAACCGGAAACTAATGACGCTACATGATAAACAACATCTCGCTATATTTTGGCAGCGGCCAGAAATCGGCGGGAAGCAATTCTTCCAAACGATCACAATACGCACGCACTTCATCCATAACAGGGATAACCGTATCGGCAATAAAACTCGCCTGAGCGCGGCCTTCGGCTTGTTGCTCAACCGCCCCGCTCACCTCATCCAGACGGGTCACTGCCCGATGTAAACCGCTAATCTGACCGGCAACATTTTTCAGCAAGGCCGATTGTTCGTTCCAAACCATTTCGTCCTGCGGTAGCAACTCACGCAAGGCCTTTAACCCCTGAACACTCTCCAGCAATTGGTTTTGATAACGGACCGCCGCGCCCAAAACCCGGGTCATCGCCAGGGACTTAAGGGTATCGTATTCAATACCCAGGGTATTGCAATAGCGTTCCAGTTTGGTATGGTAGCGGGATTCAATCTCTTCCTTGGAAAAGATTTTTGTATGCGTCAGGAGATCAATATTTTTCTTGTCCCTGTAAGCTTCCAACGCCTGTGGCGTATTTACCAAATTCGGTAAACCACGTTTTTCGGCTTCCTTTAACCAGTCTTCCGAATAGCCGTTGCCTTCAAAACGGATCGCTTTTGTTTTTGCAATATATTTTTTCAGCAGACCGAAACAGGCGCTACTGAGCGATTGACCTTTTTTGATTGCCCCCTGCAACTCGCTGCTCATCGTTTGCAAAGAGGCGGTTACGGCGCCATTAAGCACCGTCGCGGACATGGAAATACTTGCCGAACTGCCCAGGGCCCGGAACTCAAACTTATTTCCGGTAAAAGCAAAAGGCGATGTCCGGTTACGGTCTGTGTTATCCTGCATCACCTTCGGCAGGTTGGAAATACCCAGATCGATAATCTTTTGGACCGTGCCCGGTCCGTTGGTTCCCTGCTCGATGCTATCCAAAATTTGATTAAGTGTGGAACCCAGGAAAACCGACACGATGGCCGGCGGCGCTTCGTTGGCCCCAAGACGATGATCGTTGCCGGCGGAGGCAATGGTGGCGCGCAGCAAATCGGCATAGTTAAACACAGCGTCCAAAACCGCGACCAGAAACATCAGAAATTGCAGGTTCTCGCTTGGTGTATGGCCGGGGTCCAGTAAGTTGTGCCCGGCATCATCCACGATGGACCAGTTGAGGTGTTTGCCACTGCCATTGATCCCGGCAAAGGGTTTTTCATGAAGCAATAAAGCCAGCCCCTGACGTGCGGCCACTTTTTTCAAAACTTCCATCACCTGCTGGTTACGGTCCGCAGCAATATTGGCTTCAGAAAATATGGGCGCCAGCTCAAACTGATGGGGCGCCACTTCGTTATGACGGGTTTTTGCCGGGATACCTAATTTATACAGTTCCGTTTCTGCAAGATGCATAAACGTCAGTACCCTTTCCTTGATACTGCCAAAATAATGATCTTCCATTTGCTGACCCTTTGGCGGGCGGGCGCCGATTAAGGTTCGCCCGGCAAGAAGCAAATCGGGACGCTGCTGAAAATACTTTTTATCAACCAGAAAATATTCCTGCTCCGGGCCCAGTGTTGTGGTGACCCTGGAAACTTCTTTACCAAATATTTTAAGTACGTTAACTGCCGCATCATTCAAGGCACGCATCGAACGTAACAGCGGGGCTTTTTTATCCAACGCCTCCCCGTTGTAAGAAATAAAAACGGTGGGAATACACAAAATCCCGCTACCGGCGCTCTCCATGATAAAGGCCGGGCTGGAAGGGTCCCACATGGTATAACCCCGGGCTTCGAAAGTACTGCGCATACCCCCGCTTGGAAAACTGGACGCATCCGGCTCACCCTGGATAAGCATGTTTCCACTAAAGCGCATTATCGGCTGGCCCTGTTTATCGATATCCAGAAAAGCATCATGTTTTTCCGCGGTCAAGCCTGTCATTGGCTGAAACCAATGGGTAAAATGACTAACCCCGCGCTCCAACGCCCATTCCTTCATGGCATGGGCCACGGCGTCGGCCACATCGGTTTCGAGACGGGCGCCGTTTTCAATGGTATCCTGCAAACGTTTATAAATTTCTTTTGATAATTTCCGGCGCATTACTTTTTCGCTAAAAGTATTGCTGCCATAATAATCCAGTAATTGCGGCTGGTTGAGGGTGGTACTCATGTCTTGTCTTCCTCCGGTTTGGGTTTTAAATGGTTTAAAGAAAGGGCGGTGGTCTCCTTTGGACTGGAAAGCACGATATCGGTACGGGTATTGATTATGCCCTCCCAGGATTGAATCCGTGCCAGCAATTTCTCCAGGCTGGATGTATTAACCGTCCGCACCTTTAGCAAATGCGAACCGCCGCCCGTAATCGCGTGGCATTCCTGTATTTCCGGTTCCAACGCAGCAGAATCAATCACGTTTTGATAGTATTTGGACGATTCACTGGTGACAAATATAAAGGCCGTCATATCCAGTTTAAGTGTGCAGGCATCGGCGATACAGGCATAGCCTTTTATAATACCCTTTTCCTGCATCTTGCGCATCCTTTCGCTGACCGCCGGTGTGGAAAGCCCGACTTCTTCCGCCAGTTCATTACGTTTGATTCGGCCCTTCTGCTGCAATATTTCCAACAAACGCAAATCAATTGAATCTAATCTATCGGACATATTTTCTTTTCCTTTATTAAGCCGAAAGCGCTATTTAATATATTTTATTAAGCAATACAAGTTTTTTTCTTGTTTTTGTTAGGGCGGGCACTACTGTCCGGTTTAATTTTGGAGATAACTCCGGCGCCTTCATGAATAACCCCGGTATTTATCCCGGGGACAAACGATCCTGGAGATTAGCCCGGGGCTAGTCAGCCGAAAAGCAAAAAAAATGCGGGCATCATTGTTAAAAGCTGATTTGCAACTGTTCACGAACCCGAAGTTGAAAAAAAGTTATTTTTATTATAGTATCAGCAAAGAATCGCTATGGAAAAACCCTATTAGTTTTTATAATCTTTTTCGATACGAGGAGGCCACATGCAAACCCTTATCGTTCTTTATATCGGAAGTTTGTTATTTTTCACAGCTTGTTCCCCACCCACTCGCTCAGCGTCAAAAGTCAACTCCTTTTTCCCGTTAAAGGTTGGCAATAAATGGTATTATAGCACAAGCTACCCGGACACGACGGCTATCGATCTCATCTGGACGGTTAGCGCTCTAACAACCATCGATAAAAAACCCTATTATGAAGTAATAGAAAACCACCTGCAAAGTAATCACAGGGACACGGTATTTTACAGGATGAACGGCGATACCCTTTTTTGGAAAAACCCGTCCAACACAGAACGGGTATTGGCCGACTTCTCGCTTGGGCTAAATGATTCCGCTTATTGGAAAAACGATGGCAAAGTGGTAACAAGGACCG
Source organism: uncultured Calditrichaceae bacterium (assembly GCA_964456445.1). Taxonomy (GTDB): domain Bacteria; phylum Calditrichota; class Calditrichia; order Calditrichales; family J004; genus CAYWBI01. The sequence continues at coordinate 1,492 of CAYWBI010000242.1, read as the reverse complement.
AAACAACGATTGAATTTTCAACCCCTTTTGGCGCCGATTATGGGGAAAGCAGAACCTACCGGATGGGAACCGGGCTCACCCTGTTGATTACAAATGGATTTATTTATTATCAGCAAAAACTGGTTAAGGCAGATATAAAATAGCTAGCCTTAACTTCCGTTCTTTTATTGGGCCTTCCGAATTATTCATCCATACGGCATATCCTTAAGCTGGGATGCATCTATATTTAGCAGTGTCATTTATAAATTTACTCCGACCACAGTTAGAATAATCTTCAGCTCTCTGTCTATTATTCTACAAAACGCGCCGTTCTTCACCTGCAGGGATGCAAAAAGACCACTTATACACTCCTGGCACTCTCTTTGTAATACAAACCAGCAAGATATTTTTAACAAGAACTATAAGAACATATAAATGACCCAAATTTCTGATTCAGTTTAATGGAGGATAAAATGAAACATCAAACCATTTCCCGCGATCCCGTATGTGGTAAAAGAATGAATAAAACCAAAGCGCATATCATCATCAAATTTAAAGGCACGGATTATCTGCTTTGTTGCCCCAAGTGTCAGTCAGAGTTTGAGAAAAACCCACAAATGTTTATAACCGATAAGTAGAGAGCTTTAGTTAAAGGATGGGATAGTCAAAGGAAAGCAAGAACGCCAAAGTAGCAGCCTGGCGTTCCCGTCAAAATCCCCACCTTTATACCCGGAGTTTTAATACCTTACGACAAGGAGGACAGGAAAACCGATGGAAGAGCAAGCAAAACACATAGTAATTATCGGAGCAGGCTTTGCCGGTCTTTATGCCACACGCCATCTTGCAAAAAACAATAAGAAAATTCGGATTACATTAATCGACCGTCATAATTATCATTTATTTCAACCACTCTTATACCAGGTTGCAACGGGACATTTATCACCCGAAGGCATAGCCTATCCCATTCGGGCGATATTTTCCAGATTTAACAATGTATCCGTGACCAAGGGACTGGTCTCTGCTATAGACCTGGAACAGCAAACTGTGGAGGTAAGCAATCACAGCATGCACTACGACACCCTGATAGTTGCTACTGGTGTAAAACCCAATTATTTTGGGCATGATGAGTGGGAGCGTTTTTCGCCAGGAATAAAAACAATACAGGATGCTTTATATATGCGTCTGCGTATTTACAATATTTTTGAGACCGCAGAAAAGAATGCCGGTCTAACGAATACCACAAATCCCCTTAATTTTGTTATTATCGGGGGAGGACCGGCAGGCGTTGAACTTTCCGGCGCACTTGCAGAGGTGAGCCGTCAGGTATTAAAAAAAGAATTTCGGTACATTAAACCCGGCCAGGCCAATATTTATCTTGTAGAAGCCACAGACCATATTCTTAATGGATTTGCTCCATCACTGGAAAAAGCTGCGATCAAATCGCTCTCACGTTTGGGTGTGCAGGTCAAAACCGGACATCGTGTTACACAAATAGAAGCAAATAAAGTTATAC
>CAYWBI010000241.1:0-5140 GCA_964456445.1 uncultured Calditrichaceae bacterium | reverse complement strand
ACTAATTAATGTTTAAAGTTTCGAGTGCATTTTCTATTTCTAAAAGGTATAGCAGGAAATAAAATATCAATGTTGGATTTATTGACCTGTAACACAAACTGATTTTTATAGAAATAGGTATAATAGCCATCAATTCACGGGATGGAGTCAGTTTTTATAGAAGGAGTTTGTTTTGCTCGCCAATGCGCTTATTATGGAAGATAAAAAGCAAATCAATACACTTATAATCGGTTGGAATAATGAGGCGGCCGCACTTTATGATCGTTTGCTGGCATCATCTGCATTCGGATATAATGTAAGGGGGTTCATACGTCCCGCAGGCGCACAGGAAAAAAGTTATTATAAAAACCTACCGGTTGTTGGCGGTATCCCTGAGTTAAACGCTGCTATAGATCAGTATGATGTTGATGAAGTGCTTATCGTACTTGCTCCTTCAGAAAACCAATATCTTACAGAAATACTCAAGGAATGTAAAAAGTCGAATACCAATTACAACATTGTTTCCGATGCCTATGATGATGCGCACAAACATGTTGTTAGGGAAGTAATAAAAGAATCGCTTTCGGAGCGGGATTTTGGTGTACGCCGCGTTTTGGATTTTACCCTGGCCCTTTTGATGATTTTGCTTTTATTGCCTTTTTTTGTGCTGGTGGCCCTGGCCATCCGCCTGGAGTCCCCGGGAAGTATTTTTTACTCACAACAACGTTGTGGAAAAAACGGAAAAATTTTTCCGGTATTTAAATTTCGCTCAATGGTTCAGGATGCTGAGAAAAAATCCGGCCCGGTATGGGCACAAAAGGAAGACCCGCGTATTACAAAAGTAGGACGTTTTATGCGCAAAACCCGGATTGATGAGTTGCCACAGCTTATGAACATTATACGTGGCGATATGAGTTTTATCGGCCCGCGTCCGGAACGTCCTTTCTTTGTAGAGACATTAAAAAAACAAATTCCGATGTATAAAAACCGATTACGTGTAAAACCCGGGGTTACGGGATTGGCACAAGTCGTTGTTGGCTATGATGAAACACTTGAAGACGTAAAAGAAAAAATACGTAAAGACAATGAATATATCGAAGTTGTTAATTCCTGGAAAATGAATTTATGGATTCTTTGGAAAACAATATTTGTTGTTCTTCTTGGCGAAGGACAGTAATCCATACATCGCTGTAAGAGTCTCCGATTATCCTCATTGTCGGTTGAAACACTATGGAATAAGGCCAAATAAACACAATTAAAATTAATTTTCATCCAAGATGTGGCGATTTTATGTTTCGTTGCTTTTTGTTGAAAAATATAACTAATGCCATCGCGGGAATACTCAAAATTTGTACCCGACGTGGCGGAGCCGTATCACATAAAAGAATTAATTCGCTATGGGTAATGACGTTCAAATAGAATCAAAATTTGCTGACAAGAATGGCGAGATAATGATAGTTGAGCTTGGCGGGCATGTTGATCAGTCCAACAGTTTTCAACTTCAAAAGATGTTCAATGACATTCTTGAAAGTGGCGTGTTTAAAGTTATTGTTGACTTTAAAGACCTGCACTATATGAGTAGCGCCGGATGGGGGATTTTTGTTGGCGAGGTAAAACGTTTCCGTGAAAACGGCGGCGATATTAAACTTGCCGCCATGAACCCCGAAATTAACGATGTGTACCAGATGCTTGAGTTCTTTCATATTTTGGATGATTTTAATACCGTTGAAGAAGCCGCTCAGTCTTTTGAAAGTGATACGGATTTATTGGATATGGTCGGTGGAGGTAAAGTAACCGAATTGCCCCCGATATCGAAGCCTTCTGTGGTGGAAAATAATGATGAAATTGTCATTTCCGATGAGACCGTTTCAGAAGAGGGGGTTCCGGATGATGTAAGAGAAATGGCGGATGTTATTGAGATGGTTCCCAATACATCATCTACGATAAAGCCAGAATCAAAAGGGGCAGAGTTTAAACCCTTCCATACCGAAATAAAACTGTCCGAGTTGCCGCTGCCGGAAAAAATTAAAACTGTGGTTTCGGAAAACCCGCTTGTTTCATCCTGGCAAATAAAACGTATCCTGAAACACGACCATTTTGGCAATACGCGGATCGGCATTTTTAAACTATGGAAAATATTAAGAAATTTGGATTTGAATTCACGTAAAAAAAGATATCGTTATTATAGATCGTGTTAATCATATAGGTAAGGAAATTCGATGCAATCAGTAAAAATGTTTTTGACGACCGCTTGTGTGTTTATATTTACACAATCACTTTTTGCCGGGAACAGTAGTTCATCATTCGCCAGGAACCTTATTCAGTCGGGTTCTTTAAACCATCCTTTTCAGCCAGGTGACGGATTATTTATTGACACTTTCCCGGATACATCGTCTTTTTTAAATCGAATTTTTCCAATTGATGACAGAGGGTTTGTTGAGTTCCCTCTTGTTGGAAAAAAAAATATTTCCAAAATGACCAGTGCTCAGGTGGTCAGCTACATCAAAAAAACATTTAAAACATATCTGCGTTATCCCAATGTATATGTGAAGCCGATGGTACGCGTCAGTCTGTTGGGCGGGTTTGCAAAACCCGGCTTATACTATGTTGATATAGATAATTCCTTATGGCAGGTCATAAAAAAAGCCGGAGGCACGTTAAAAGAAGATGGTATTTATGAAATGCGTTGGGAACGCAACCACGATGAAAACAGCGATGATGTTGTACCCTTGTTTGAAAAAGGCATATCCTTGCGGAAAATGGGGTTTAAGTCCGGTGACCAAATTTGGACGCCCTCACCGGACGCCAAAACTGTTTGGGATACGATCGCCGATGTAATGCCTATACTGACCTTCTCTGTTACGATATGGACACTTTACAATACGTATCAGCGCGATCAGATATTATTAAGATTAAGATAAAATTCGAGGAAATTAATGCAATCAAAAAATGGTATAAATAACTTACAAGGTGGAAGTTCCTTTGACATAAAAAAGTATATCCGCATGATCAAGCGGCGGAAATTGTTTATTGCCCTAACCTTTTTTATTGTTTTTGTTGCAACCATGATAGCAGCGTTAAAATTTGGCCCGGCACGAATATATTCAACAAATGCATTGCTGCAATTTGAAGACAGAAGGGCATTATCCGGGATGAATGCAAGAGGACGGCCAGAGAATGATTCAAAATTGGGCGTCCTTACTACACGGAGCTTTTTAAACAAGGTTGTTACGGAACTGTCCTATTCGCTATTTATAAAAAATGTAAACCGCGTGGCGATAACCGATTCCATTCACCTGGACGAAAATTATACAATTGGTAAATATCATGTTGAAAAGGCCGGGGACCAGTTAAAGCTTTTTTATACAAGCAAAGATAAAACCATTAAGGATAAGCTTGTTAAAACGATCCCGGTCAATAGCAAGGTAATAGCCTATGGTGGTTTTCAGATTTATCAAAAGCACAGTTTTTGGGATACGCACACAAAACTGGATTTTTCTCTTTTAAAGAGAGGGCAGGCTGTCGAAATTTTGCGGGCTTCACTCACGGCAAACTGGAAAAGCAGGGAAAAGACGCTGTTAGGAATAACTATCTCAGGTTCAGACCCAATATTTATCGCCAAAACGCTCAATACCGTACTTAATGAATTTGTCGAGCAGAATTTAATATTCAAAAAATTTCATACAACTGAAGTTTTACGGATTTTAACCACACAACTTGAAAGGGCGAAAGTAGATTTAGATAGCGCCAATGAAGAATTAAAGCGATTTAGGGAGCGTAATCCGTTAGTTGGCATCGCAGGCGAAACAGCGGGCACTATTACAGGTATCTCAAATATTGAGACGGAAAAAATGAACCTTTCTTCTAAAAAGGCGCAGTTAGAAGACCTCTTTGCCCGCTACAAAAATGCATCCGGGGACGAAAAAAATTCCGTTCTTAATGAAGTATTGGCTTATCTTGCCTCGCTTGGCGGCCCTACTATTCCCGCATTGACCGCTCAATATACAAGTTTAATGGCCGAGCGCGAGAAATTGGAATCATCCTATGCGCCGGGGCATCCGGTGCTTGCGGAGAACCAAAAGAAGATAAATGGCCTGCAACAAAAGATTGAACTTACTTCCCAAAAACAATTAGATAACATAACTCAAAAAATGGGCGTTCTTTCCCGTAAGGTCCGAAGGGAAACATCAAAAATCCGGGGCTTGCCCGCAAAGGAACTTCGTTTAGCGGAACGACAACGAAAACGGAATGTTGCGGTCGGCGTTTATGAAACTCTTTTAGTCCGTTACAACCAGGCTAAAGTGGCCGATGCGGTTGAGGTTGGGGATATCATTATTCTTGATCCGGCCATAGTGCCACAAACGGGCGGTAAACTAGCATTGTATATCAAATATGGCGTCATTGCGCTTGTCCTGGGATTGGTGTTCAGCTTTGGTACCGTCCTTATCAAAACACTGCTTGATAAAACCGTACGCACGGCGGAGGAGTTGGAAAAGATTGTTCCTATTCGTGTGGTTGCAAAAATTCCCGTGGTCGGTTCTGAAAAAGATACCCCCATTGATTTTGCTGAATCCGGTATCCGGACCGATCCCAAACTGGTAACGGCGGATTATTCGCCGACGCCTGTCGGAGAGGCATACCGCAGTTTAAGAACACAACTCTTGTTTAACAATAATCAAAAAAACAATCGTTCGATTTTTGTTACATCACTCAATCCCGGTGAGGGAAAGTCACTAAATGCCGGAAATATTTCCATTACTTTTGCACAGCAAAAAATCCCAACATTATTGGTCGATGCGGATTTACGCAGAGGCGTTTTACATAATTCATTCGCTTGCAATAAAAAACCCGGCTTGTCGGATTTCTTATATAGTTCATCGGAAATCAACGATGAAAATATCCGTAAAGTTATCCAACAAACCCATATCCCAAATTTATTTTTATTGAGCAGTGGTATGTCCATACCCAACCCTTCAGAGATATTAGGATCACAACGTGGACGCGATGTCATTAAATTTTTATCCGAACGGTTTGGGTTTGTTATCGTAGATACGCCCCCAATCATGGTAACGGCGGATTCCGTGGTTATTTCACAATATGTTGATCATGGATTGTTTGTGATAAGGGCCGGAAAGACAAATGTCCAGCAAGCCAAAGAAAA
>CAYWBI010000240.1:5041-5168 GCA_964456445.1 uncultured Calditrichaceae bacterium | reverse complement strand
TTTATTTAAAGACTGCATTCTAAGATAGTCGACGTTGTGCAAAGGCTTCTAATAATGAATAATTAACAATGAATAATTAATAAATTTTTCTTCGCGTCTTGGCGACTTCGCGGTACGCCTTCTGACC
>CAYWBI010000240.1:0-4941 GCA_964456445.1 uncultured Calditrichaceae bacterium | reverse complement strand
TAAAACCGGGAGATAATTAATAAATTTTTCTTCGCGTCTTGGCGACTTCGCGGTACGCCTTCTGACCGTTTTAAAGTAAATGGTAAAAGGTAAAACCGGGAGATAATTAATAAATTTTTCTTCGCGTCTTGGCGACTTCGCGGTAAAACATTTGCCCACGTTTCTGAAGAAACGTATTGCTATGCGGCAAAAAAATATAAAATAAACGACCCTTCAAGATACAGGTCAAGTAAAATTCAGTTTGTTGAACGGAGATCACCATGGATCATAAAACCTTTGCGCAAAATATCATCCAAAAAATAGAACAGATCGGCTTGTTGTCTCAGGAAGACAGACGGGAAGCGATCAATTTTGCCAACCAACATTTTTTTTGGGAAACCGCTAACACACTCGGCCTGGCCTATAACCGGGGCAGCGTACCGGATCGGCTACGTAAACAATGCCGGGATATCATCGATGATATCCGCACCTTTCAGGGGGAAGTTGCCCTGACAAGTACCGCGCCCACCACCATCGTTTTGGGTACCTCCGGCTGGCGCGGGGTCATCGGTAGGGATTATTCGCTTTTTAACATCAGCAAGGTGTTGCGGGCGGTGGTGCATCTCTTAAAAAGTAAATTGTATCTGGAATTTAATAACTACAAGTCATTTAAAGATGTACAACAGCGGGGCATATTATTGATGCGCGACAACCGTTTTATGGGCGAGGTATGGATCGCCGCCGCCGAACGGGAGCTCACAAGTGCCGGGATCAAGGTTTATAACGCGGGGATGTGCCCTACCGGTGTGGGGTCGGCTTATGTCAAAGACCGTGGTTTGGCCGGTTCGATTAATTTTACGCCATCCCATAACCCCATGCCCTACGCCGGAATCAAATTCAACCCATCCGATGGCGGGGGTGCGGAGAGTAATCTGTCATCGGTTATTGAAGATAAAGCAAACGCTCTGATGAATGACGCATCTTTTGAGCCTGCGGCATCTGTTGATCAATCGTTGATTGAGAAGGTGGACGCCGGGGCGTATTTTAAAAACTATATTGAGAAAAAAAGTATCGTCTTTGATTTACCTGCCCTGCGCAAATGGCTTGTTGACAACCGAGATGACTTTTTTATGGTAATCGATTTTATGCATGGCGCTTCACGCGGTTATGTCCAACAGCTATTAGGCGCCGATACCTGGCAGACTCTGCAAGCCTCCGGGTCTGTTCTTACCCGGCATGAAAATGACGACTATTCATTTCATGGCACAAAGCCGGAACCAAGCGGGCATAATCAAAAACCTCTGCTGGACCTTTTGCAAAAAAATAGACGACGTTTTACGTTGGGTGTGGACATGGACCCGGATGCCGACCGCATCCGTTTTGCCGATGTGGATATGGATATTGATATGAACCGCTTCTCGGCAATTGCCTATGCCAACTTACTTGAACGAGGTATAAAAGGCGGGTTGGTAAATTCCGTCCCCTCATCCGGTTTTGCCGCGAAGATAGCCAGGCAGAACGGCCAAAAGTCCATTGAAACCCAGGTAGGATTTAAAAATTTTCGTAACGCATTTTTAAGCGGCGATTTCGCCATGGGTTTCGAGGAATCTGATGGGATATCCTTTATTGGTCACACATTGGAAAAATGTGCCCTGGCAGGATTTATGGCCGCGCTGACCGCCATCTCAAATAAAAATCAGAATATATCTGTTCAATATAATGCACTGCGGGAAAAATATGGATATTTTTATCCCGACCGTGCCGGAGTGGATGTACGTGGGGTGAGTGTGCAAGCGTGGCAGGCCTATAAACAGGCGGTGGTAAATGTATTAAAAAACGAAATGTTCGTAGTGGGGGATAAAATTGAAATCGGCGGAGCATCACATCAAATTGCGCAGATTAACACGATTGACGGTCTAAAAATTATTATGGATGATGATAGTTGGATACTTTTAAGACCATCCGGCACCGAGCCAAAATTCCGGTATTACTTCGAAGTCGTTTCCAACACCCCTTTAAAAGACCCCTCACTTCTTTTAAACTTGTATCGGCAGAAAGCACAAGAGCTTTTAGCTGTTGCCAGGGGACGTGTAGATGAAAAATCCTGAAAAAACAGAAGCAATCATTTTTGATTTAGGCCGGGTGCTTGTTGACGTCGATTTTAGCCGCATCTTAGCGGATTTTTCAGGGAACCCCGGGATAGAAAAAATGGATTTTAATTTGGTTACGGCCCAACCCTGGTGTATCAAATTTAACCAGGGCCGAAGCGGCCCGGAAGAGTTTTATACCCAGGCCATTGCTTATATGGGCCTTGATGTCCCCATCGAACGGCTTCGATTTTTATGGACAAATATTTTTAAACCGGTGCAGGGCATGGAGCCAATCCTGAATAAGATAGCTCAACATAAAAAATTGGGTTTGCTGTCAGACATTAACGTCTGGCATTGGTCTTTTATAAAAGACACCTTCCCTTTTCTGAAAATGTTTTCAAATCCTGCACTAAGCTTTAAAATTGGTGAGATAAAGCCCCATCCACACTGTTACAGGACGGCCGTTCAAGCGGTGGGAAAAAGGCCCGGGCAATGTTTGTTTATTGATGATAAGCCTGAGAATGTTCAGGGGGCCATCGATTATGGGATGCAAAGCTGGCAATTTACATCCTCCGAAAATTTACAACGGCAATTGCAACAAACGTTTCCTGAAATGTGGTGAATGAAAATATAGTGAAAACTTTAATTTATTTTTTTTGTTGACTTAATGCATATTTTGACGTTTATTTTAAGTGAGTTTCAGCCAGCCTACAATTAATCAAAGGAGATGTAATGAAAAAGCTACCCATAGTTGACGATTTTATGGATAAAATATTTGTCACTCTTAAAGCGGACATGGATGTATTTAAGGCGATTGATATATTAATAGACCGAAAGGTTACATCCGCGGTTGTTATAGATGATCAAAATCATATCATCGGAATTTTGTCCGAAAAAGACTGTATGACACTGCTCACCAAAGGCGCTTATCATACACTTCCCTCAGGAAAGGTGTCTGAATTTATGACCGAAAAGGTTGTCACTATTCCAGCAAATACAGATATATTCCAGGTCGCTGATATGTTTCTCAAACATTTTTTCCGCAGATTGGTTGTTGCCGATGTAGAGAATCATATGATCGGTCAAATCACCCGGCGTGACCTGCTACGTGTGATAAAAGCCTGGAAACGTGAAGAATCCAAGGTAAAGATCGCCCCCATAATGTAGCCTTGTCTAAAAATACGACTTTTGCAATAATTGAAAATCATATAATACTAGAGCTCGATTATTGGATACATCCTATAATTTTAATCCGGGTAAACTTTGAGATTTATCCGGATTTTTTTTGTCCTTCGTAAAATATCAAAAATATAAACGTCAGGATTAATATTTCCACTCCGTCCGGCTATTCACAAATACACGGTTGATAAAAATACCATACCTATTTAAATTTTCTTTACTTATATTAGATGCAATCCAATAAAACTGAAACGAAAGTGAGAACATGTTAAATCTTGAAGACTTCCGAAAGGAAGCGCATAACCTGGTAGATTGGATGAGCGACTATCTGGCTTCGATTGAGAAATATCCCGTCAAAGCACAGGTTCGGCCATATGAAACATTCGATCAACTACCCAACTTGCCCCCGGACACTCCGCAAGATATGGCAGAGATGATGCGTGATTTTGAAAAAATCATTCTACCGGGAATGACACACTGGCAACATCCAAAATTTTTCGCTTACTTTCCAGCCAATTCAAGCTACGCTTCCATCCTGGGCGAAATGCTGACGGCAACCCTGGGTGCGCAATGCATGATTTGGGAAACCTCGCCCGCGGCTGCAGAGCTGGAGGAAAAAGTGCTGAACTGGCTTAAGGAAATGCTCGATTTGCCTCGTGTATGGGATGGCGTTATTCAGGACACAGCTTCGGCATCGACACTAAGTGCTATTCTTTCTGCCCGGGAAAAATACTCCGATTTTAAAACAAACCATAAAGGCCTGGCAAATCATAATTTCCGTGTTTATTGCTCAACGCAAACACACTCTTCAATCGATAAAGCCGTGCGAATTGCCGGTCTTGGATCGGACAACCTAATCAAGGTCGATGTAGATAACAACTTAGCAATGCGGGCCGCTGCACTGGAAACAGCCATAAAAAACGATATTGCGGCCGGTCTAAAACCCATCTGTGTCATCGCAACATTGGGAACAACAGGGACAACAGCCGTTGCATCACTTGAGCCCATAGGAAAGATTTGTCAAAAATACGATGTATGGTTGCATGTGGACGCGGCCTATGCCGGTACCGCGCTTATCCTGCCGGAGTATCGTTGGATGGCCAAAGGCTTGGACAAGGTGGACAGTTTTGTATTTAATCCGCATAAATGGATGTTTACAAATTTTGACTGCTCCGCCTATTTTGTAAAGGACAAGGAAACACTGATCCGCACCTTTGAGATATTGCCCGAATATTTAAAAACACAAACACGGGGCCAGGTAAATGATTACCGGGACTGGGGTGTAGCGCTTGGTCGTCGTTTCCGCGCATTAAAACTTTGGTTTGTAATCCGTGATTTTGGTGTGGATGGTATCCGAAAACGCCTGCGTGAACACATTCAAATGGCACAAGACCTGCATAAAGAAATCCGTGGAAACAAAGATTTTGAAATCATGGCACCAAGCACCTTTAATGCCCTTTTCTTTCGCTGGCATCCGCAAAACGAAACGAATTTAGACAGGTTAAATAAAATGAATGCAGCGCTTTTGAAAAAGCTCAATGATTCGGGGAGCCTTTATTTGACCCACACAAAAATCGGTGATGCATATATTATCCGTATGGTTATCGGTCAAACCTATGTCCAAAAAAGACATGTTGACGAAGCCTGGAATATGATAAAAGAAACTGTGGCTACCTTAAACGGATACTAATTA
>CAYWBI010000239.1:0-5178 GCA_964456445.1 uncultured Calditrichaceae bacterium | reverse complement strand
GTTGGGCTTGTCCAAAAATTCCGACCTGAGCGATATGGAATGGTGCAAGGTGATGGCGGAAAACCCCAAGCTGATCGAACGCCCCATCGTGGTTTATGGGAACAAGGTGGCGCTGGGCCGCCCGCCGGAAAAGGTGCTGGAGATTATTTGATGAGAATATTGCCCATCGGGAGAATCCACTAGAACCTTGAAAATGGAATATTAACGTTGTATGGTTAAAAAAGTAAAGCGGGAAGTAATGACGCTAATGATTTGCTGGACTCTTAACTGTTCGTATCTATTATATTATTGACAGGTATATCTTATGGAAAAAGAAAATTGTTTCCTATGTACAAATCGTGCAAAAATAACACCTGAACCTAATCGAGATGTTTATTTTGTTGAATGCGAAACATGTGGCAAATATTATATAACTCGTGATGCTACAACTGATATGACTCCAAATAATCCAAGTAATTATATATTATCAGGACTAATAAGAAATGCTTCATCAAAAGACACAATTTTGGCAATTGATTCTGAAAATTACGACGAACTAATTAATTCTGCAATTATTCCTGAAAATCCATTAGAAATGATTGACCGCATCCTAGTATACATGTCAAAAAATTCAAAAACGTTTAATGAAATTATCAAAATAAATCCAAATCATTATCCAATAGCATTCTCTAAAAATAAAGATGAATTTATTTTTATATGTAAAAGAGCTTCAGATTTGGGCTATATAAAAGCTTTTCAGGACAATAAGTACAGGTTAGAAATTGAAGGATGGAGGTATGTTCAAAATATCCACAAATCAAATTTTGATAGCAATCTTGTCTTTATTGCAATGTGGTTTGGTGAAGAAACAAAAAAGCTAAGAGAATCTATCAAATGTGCAATAGAAGCTGCTGGGTACAAAGCAATTATAGCGGATGAAAATGAATATACCGGTAACATAATGGACTTTATTTTGGGTAGCATAAAGCAAGCTAAGTTTGTTATTGCTGATTTTACATGTGTTCCTGAAAAACCGAATAAAGATATAGATGGCAATGAAATTGGAAAAGTTATTGGTGGTGTTCGTGGTGGCGTCTATTATGAAGCAGGATTTGCAAAAGGATTAGGTTTAAAAGTAATTCATCTATGTAAAGATGAACATAAAAGCAAAAATAGATTGCATTTTGATATTGAGCAAGAAAATACAATATTCTGGCAAGATTCAGATCTCATCGACAATGAGATTCGTACACTCTCATCACGAGCGACAAATTTTATACCAAAGAATATATCTGAAAAAATTTATGATCGAATTATACAAATATTTGGCAAGGGAGGGGGTAAAAAAACTATATAATCGAATATACGGCCAATGAGCTAAAAGTATAACGGATTCCCGGTTTTGGGTTGTGGCATTCAGTATAAAAAATATTTATGACGCCTAATTTAACTGTTTTTTGTACCCATACATAATTAGAGTAACAAAAAAGATAAAAGAAGCAAGAGATAGAAAAATAATTGAACTTCGGAAAATTTGCCCCACTGATCCAGGTTAAGAATGTACTTTTGGCATGAAGTCTAATAAGCCTCGCTTTAAAAGTTACTTCTGTTACTTCTAAAACAATTTTTAATGAGTCCGTTAATATTTTTGCCGTCGCGGTAATATTTAGATCAATATCTGCCGGGATCTTCTTGTGCCGGTTAACCAGAACCAATTAATGTACCTTAAATTAAGACGCAACCGATTGTTTGTAATTTTCATTTTTATTTTTATTTTTACCTGTTTATCGTCCACCCCCTTTTGAAAAGTTAATTTAGCTATTTTATTATTGAGATGGCCCCCGGTCACTTTTGCATCATCGTTGCCCATTCCAATCATATCACGTTCAAAATAGTCTCTGTATTCTTTCCAGCTTTTATCAAATTCGTTAACGATATCATCGGGCAATGTATGATCGTGACCATTGATCCTTAGCATTACTTTCCCTTCAAAATCATTGCTTTGTGCTTGCAAGTTAAAAAAACTTAAGCCTACGGCTATCATTAAAAACAGTATTATCTTTTCATTTTTGGATCCTCGATTTCATTATTTATTGTTTAACTACTTTTCCCCATGCATGAATAGACCTAACTGGTACACACCACCAACTGCAAAAACATTATTGGCAATAATATCAATTTGATAATTACGGCTCACACCTAAAACCTCAGTATATTTTTTAAATGATTTACCATTAAAATGTTCAATGCTGTTAAAGGAGCCAGTTATATAAATGTCGTTGATAGATCGGGCTACCATACCATGATCAAACGTGCTGTGTTCTGCCAGAAGTTTGTACTTTGTAAGATCATTCCGGTCAAAACAGTAGAGCCGTCCTTTTTGGTCAAGCCCGCTCCAAACCGACATAACAAACGATTTATTATCGGGTATATAAAGTGCATGGGGAAAACGATAGTTTCCCAACAGCTCCATGTCCCAAATATTCGTCCATTGCCCGTTCTTATATTCCAACACAACCGATGTGCCATCTTCAAAACCCAAGGCCCAAATATGTTTTTCACCCGTCTCGGAATCTACGTAACCTTTAATTTCAAACAGGTCAATATCCATGTTGCTTTTCATAAGCGTAAAGCCGTTTCCGTTATAATGGCTTATGGAACCGTTGTCCCCGGCAATATAGTAATCTGATGACGAAACGCCCCAGGCAGCTTTGGGCAAACCACTCACATCACCTAACTTGAATTCATTTGTTAAAAATGAATCTCCATTCCAATGATGATAACCACCTACCCCAAAAAACCAGATATCATTTTTAGTGAATCCCATTACAACGTCTAAGCGTGGTGCACCTTCCCCTGTATGAATTTTATAATATTCATACTCACTTCCATTCCATTTAACAGCATTGTACCTGTCACTCTCGGGGTACTCTTTTAACTCAATCTCACCAACGGCCCACACGTTATTGGTATCAATAGCAGCAACGTCAAAAAGTACGCTGGGGAAGACGCCAATAGTATCCACCCGCCAGGTAATGGCATGGCTTGTGGTATCGGTTATGGCGCAAAGCGTATCTTCCGGCGGCGGCGGTTTTACACCGTTCTCGCGGCATTGTGAAGCAAATAAAAATAAAACAAGGCTTGTTATGATAAATTTTAACATGCTGGGTCCTTGGTTTTGGGTTTTGCCCGGCAGACCGGGCTTAACTGTAAAATATTTACCGGTCCATTGGCCAGCCCCCTAATTTAACCCTTTTTTATCACCGTACATATAGTAGAGCGCCTGAAAAGGCAATAAGAGGCAAGGGGAGGTCATTGTTTATCTTCTCATCATTATTGCCAAATCCAATCATATCCTTTTCAATATCTCCTTTGCTATTTTTCCATGTCTTGTCAAACTCACTTAATAGATCATTGGGCGGGAGGTGGCCATGTCCGTTAACAATCAACATGATTTTGGAATGTTGTGTATCCTTTGCCCCTGCTACGGTATTAAAGGCCACGAACAATAAAAAGAAAACAAATAAGCGTTTCATAATATCTCCTTTACTGGGTCAATTTCTTACACCATGAACAAATAACCCCAGTTGTGCCCCCATGGGACCAACAATATAAACATGCCCTTGAATATAGGCCACACTGGTATTATTGCCATACTGGTTAATCTCTTCGTATTCTTTTATGCTTTTCCCATTAAAATGGGCAACCCTGTTAAACATCCCTACAATAATAATGTCGTTCAAGCTTAAACCATCCATTGCAATCCCGGATACACTTGTGGTAAATATTTCTTTAAAATTTGTAACATCCTTTGTGTTTATACAATACCCCCGAATGGTTTGCGGGTACCAGGCCGCAACCACAAGTTGTTTTGGGTTTGGGGCGTACAAAGCGCCCGGATGGTTATAATTGTCCGGTAAAATGGGGTTGTTTTCATCCCAGACGGTTGCCCACTTTGTGCCGTCATAATGCAGCAATATAAGTTCACCGGCCACCCATACATTGGTCTTGCCTGTCTCGGGGTCTATATAACCCGTTATATCGTGCAGGTTCCTCTTTGTACCACTTTCCATCAGGGTAAAATGAGCGCCATCATAATGGGTTATGGAACCATTGTGCCCCACGATAAAAAAGTCTTCTGAAGAAACACCCCATGCAGCATTTGGACTTCCAAGTTGTTCATAAATATATGCGCTCTCCCAGGATATGCCGTTCCATCTAACATAGGAGCCCGCACCTGAAAAAAACCAAATATCCGTGGTCGAAAATGTAAGGGCCGCCCTTAGGTCTTGTATGGACGGGTTTCCACCATAATCCATCACATTCAGTTGATAATATTCATAGTCATGCCCATTCCACTTAACCGCATTGTTACGGGTCGTGGAAGTATGCCAAATACTGTCATATCCCTGTGTCTCAATCTCGCCAATGGCCCAAACATTATTGGGATCAATGGCCGAAACCTTATACAACGCGCTGGGCCACAGCCCAAGCGTATCCACCCTCCAGGTAATGTCATGGCTTGTGGTATCGGTTATGGCGCAAAGCGTATCTTCCGGCGGCGGCGGTTTTACACCGTTCTCGCGGCAATGCGAAAGCAACAAAAAGAAAAGGAAGCTTAGGGCAAGGATTTTTAACATAGCGGGTCCCCGGTTTGAGGTTATGGCTTTCAGGATAAAAAATATTTATGACGCCTAATTTAACTGTTTTTTGTACCCATACATAATTAGGGCTTCCCTAAAACCCCCTTAACATCAATAACTTAACCCGGACAAGCCGGAACCCAAAAAAGATTATATTATTTTCTGTTTCCCTAAAAAAATGTATTTCAGGCAAAGGCGCTAATGACGGGCAGCACGATGAATGTTTATATATTCACCCGCTGTAACCACCTGTATATTGCCTTTAAGAAAATCCTTTTTAGTGCGGGTAACAATAAAATCAATCCCAAAATTCAAAGCAGAAAAATATTGTAAGGCATCTTCAAAATCGGGGAAGGACGAATCCAAAGCATCATCAAAGGATTTTTCGTCCATGGTCGGTATTGAGATATTCCTTCGAAGTGTCCGAATGGCCTTTATTGATTTTTGCTTATTGCCAAACTTAGTAACGATATAGTGAACATTGGCGAACACAAGGGATGTTGTATAAAGTGGACCCCTTTGTCAAGACCATTTAGAGATAAAAATAAGGTGTAGC
>CAYWBI010000238.1:0-5188 GCA_964456445.1 uncultured Calditrichaceae bacterium | reverse complement strand
CCCACTATTTTAGTTCAGGCGTTTGGCCTTGACAGCAAAGGGCGTGGTTTTAATAGTTGACATTTTAACCGGACACTAATGACTTAAATGTATAATTTCACTGGGGGGAAGGCTTGCATTATTATCCATTTCGCCCGAGGTTAACGCATGGCAAAAATCACCGTTGAATGCGGA
This sequence comes from uncultured Calditrichaceae bacterium, assembly GCA_964456445.1. GTDB lineage: Bacteria > Calditrichota > Calditrichia > Calditrichales > J004 > CAYWBI01. The sequence continues at coordinate 5,014 of CAYWBI010000238.1, read as the reverse complement.
CCCGCCGGGCCCTATTATCATTTTGAACAAAACATCATAAACCGCCAGCGGGAAGACCGTTCAGACTGGATTTATATCCTACCGGTAAACCGGGCGGTACGTCTCTTTAACCGCAAGTTAATTGACGCACATCCCCATGGCGCGATTTTGGAACCGGCGGTTTTTACCTTTGACAGCCTGTTGAAAAACCTTTATGGTTACCTGCCAAACGCCCTGCGTATTGTACCGGCACAATCCATGCCTTTTTTAATCGAAGAGACCTTACGGTTGCAAAGTGCAAAGTTTCGTTTTTTCCCCCATGAGGCCGCTATGCAAGGTGGACTTGTACGTAAAATTTCCGCATTAATAAGCGAATTGCACCGCTTTGGCTACAATGCCGCGGCATTTTCCAGCGGTAGTATCGCAGAGCAGAAAATCCCCCCAGATAAACATGCTGACCTATTATGCATCATGCAACAACTGGAATCTCTTTTTGAGGGAAACTATATTGATGCCGGCAGTGCGGTGCACGCAGCAGCAACCCAGGTGACCCCGGCATTATTCAAACGTATGTGGCCGGATGTGGATACGGTTTTCATAAATGGTTATGGGGTTTTTACCCCTGCCATGTTTGCTTTTATCAAAAATATAAGTACCCACATTCGTGTACATATCAAATTGGATTATGTTACGGAAAATCCCACACCGTTCAATTCCATAAATCAACCGCTTAAACAGTTTAAAAAGATGGGCGCCGAGATTGTTGATCTGCCGGTTAAAAGTGTTTTAGCCGGCTGTTTGTTCAATCGCAAAAAAAACAATGACCATAAATCGGATGATGAGAAGATATCGTTGATAAGCAGCCCGGACAGGAATTCGGAAATTGAACACATTGTGCTTAAAATTCGGGAACTGCATATCGGAAAAAAAATCCCTTTGCATAAAATTGCGCTTACTTTTCCAAATTTGGAAAGCTATGCTGCCGGGCTTCGGCAGGGGTTTGAAAAATATGGTATTCCGCTGAACCTTTCCACCGGTTTCCCGTTGCAACGCGCCCCGTTGATCGAAACAATTATCGGCTTGCTGGAAACACATATTCAAAACTTTCACTACGAGCGGGTTTTCAATCTTTTCCAATCCCCCTTTTTTTACGGGAAACGCCCGGCGATCGGCGATCTCCATAAAGGGGTCATTACCCTCCGCTTGCGCCACCTGACCCCGGGCTGGGAAAAGCAGCTCCCTATAGACAACCCGATGTTGCCAATCCAAATAGAAGCATTAAATACATTTTTACAACCCTTGTATAATTTTGGCCGCAATGAGCGTTCAAGCGATTCCTTTCACCACGATTTGATAAAATTATTAAAGGACAGCGGAATTTTAAAATGGTATCAGACCGAAAGCCAACATAACGAGCGGCAAAAAGAGCGGGAATTCCGCGCTTATAATGCCTTTATGAAAATGCTGGACCCATTTTTTTGGTCGTTAAAATTGCTTTACAAGGACACGCTGATCAGCCTGCCTGATTTTTTAAAACGTCTGAAGGCCGCCATCGCACAGGTAAGTTTTAATCTGACGGAATGGCCAAGGTCCGGTGTTCAGGTTATGCCCCGTCTGGAAATTCAGGCAGTGGAATATGACATCCTGTTTCTCGGCGGATTGATCGACGGCCAATTGCCCCGTAGCGCGGCAAAGGATATTTTCCTTGAAGACTCCATCCGGGATGAGCTCGGTCTTATTGCAACGGAAGAATTACTGGATCAGGACCGCTTTCTGTTTTACATGCTTTTAGACGCCCCTGCCCGCCATGTATATCTTTGCCACCCGCGTCATGATGCGGGCAAAACCCTGGTCCCATCTACATTTATCGATGAACTCAAAAATTGCATTCTTCTCAAACAAGAAGAACCCTCCAAAGAACCACCAAACGCTGCGCTGCTATGGGATAAATTTGGCCAGGCATTACGCGCCAGGGATGTGCAAAGCGCGGAAATTATCTTCACCGATTTATACCATATCCCCAGTCAGGACAGCAACAGCTTACAGGAAATACTTAAACGCATAAAAATTATATCCAACCGTGCCGAAATTGCCCATAAACCGGATACCTTTGAGGGGGAAATGTCCGGTTCACCGCTTATTATTAATCGACTTCAAGAAGAATACAATGGGCATCTATGGTCCGTAAGCCAACTTGAAGAATACGCTTTTTGCCCGATGCAGTTCTTTTTCAAGCGATGGCTTAAGCTTTCGGAATGGCCGGAATTTGAAACCGATATCAGCCCGTTGGACCGCGGTAATGCCATCCACCTGACACTCTTTCGTTTTTTTAACTATTTGAAAACGCATGATGCTTTAAGTAAACCGGCCGAACATATTTCAAAACTGCAAGATCTGGCACGGAAAGAATTCGACCGTCTGCCCTTTAGCGGTTTTTTCTGGGAGCTGGAAAAAGAGCGTTTTTTAGGCAATGAAAGCGAAAAAGGATTGTTGGCGCTATTTGCAGAAAGCGAGCAGGAGCAGATAAATTCCTGCCGCTTTGACCCGGCCCATTTTGAATTTTCATTTGGCGGTCAGGCCAACAATGCCGTGGACCATGCATCGACCGGGCAGCCCCTAATTTTAAAAAAAGGGGGACTCAGCTTAAAAATGGCCGGTAAGATTGATCGTGTGGACATGGACGGCCAAAACAGGGCTTTGGTTTTTGATTACAAAACCGGGGGCGTTCCGGGCGCTTCGGATTATTTGCGCGAAAGCATTCAGGGTTACCGCTTTCAACTGGCCATTTATCTGCTGGCGGTAAAAAAGTTTTTCCCTCAGGCCGATCCGGTTTACGCCGGATTATATCAATTAAAAGATGATGAGAATTTTGGCCGCCGGGCGATGATGGCCCGGCAGGAATTTAGCGGAATTCTTGCAAGCGGAAAGTCCCGGGCCCTTCTGCCAAATAAATACATCGTGGACCGCCAGGGCGAACAAGTAACCCTTGAGCAGTTATTGGAAATTTCCGGATCTGCGGTATTCAGCCGCTATGAACAGCTTTTGTCCGGCAATTTTGAACACTCGTCCCTGCCGGAAAGCCCGCGTTGTTCCAGCTATTGTGATTTCCGCCGGATGTGCCAGAAACATGTCTATAAACAAAAGGCCCTGCTCCGGGAGGACTTTTAGAATGACCATGCTTACCCATGCACAACAAAAAGCGTTACGGCTTGATAAAAACATTTCTGTAACGGCCGGCGCCGGATCGGGGAAAACGCGTATCCTGGTCGAGCGCTTTTTGACCATTGTAAAAGAGCGGCCATGGCTTACCCGTCATACCGTGGCTATAACCTTTACCGAAAAAGCCGCCGGTGAAATGCAGGAACGTATCGCCCTGGAAGTGAACGCGCGTATTCAAAACGCACCATCCATTTCAGAGCGCAACAACTATTTGCAAATCCGGGATCAAATTGGCTCTGCTTACATCACAACTATCCATGGATTTTGCTCACGTATCCTACGCGAATTTCCTATCGAAGCCATGGTTCCGGCTGATTTTTCCATGCTGGACGACATCCGCCAAAAAATACTGATGAACACTGCGCTTATCCGGGTTTTTGCTCTTATCGAACAGGAAGCAAGCGGGCTGCCGTTGGATGACCTGCGTTTATTATTCCGCCAGATTCCCGGGCGTACCATGGAAGACATCCTGCGCCGTGCGTTGGAATCACCTTTTGAAATGGATCAGGTTCAGGAAAAATTTTCGGCAATGGAATGCACGGAGTACCTGAATTTTTTAAACGATTTATGGCAACAAGCTTTTTTAAACATTGTCCCGGAAAATGCCCCCGCTGAATTGAACGCCCGGCTGGAAGGGATTCTTGCTTCTGACAGCATTTTGGAAAAGGGACCCAGGGGCGTAAAGGCACGGACTGTTTTTACGGAGTATATCGATAGCTACCGCCAAACGCCAGACGGCCTTAATACTTATTTTGCCTTTATACAGGTTGTCCATATCCTGACATCGGGCAAAGGCCAGGCTTATAAAAACCTGGCGCAATTGGGTGGGGCAAAAAGCTGGGGAACCGACAGCAAAGAGCGCCTGCTCGAAGCCAGTGACTACTGTGCACAATACCGCTCCATTCTTGAAGCAAATGTACCAGGATCGATTCCCGATGCGGACGATCGGAAATGGTATGGTTTTTTACAAACCATTCTTAAACTTTACCAAAAAACGCAGGAAATCTATAGCAATCTAAAAAATGACGAGGCTGTTCTTGACTTTGAAGACCTGCAACTTAAAACACGTTTGTTGCTCTTAAACAGACCGGAAATCCGCGCCATACTTTCCAGCCGTTTTCGTTACATCATGGTGGATGAATTTCAGGATACAAATCCGGTACAGTGGGAAATTGTTCGTTTATTGGCGGGCGATGTAAACGGACAATTATCAACAGATAAGGTTTTTGTGGTTGGTGATCCCAAGCAGGCCATATATGGCTTTCGCAATGCCGACATTCGTGTCTTTAAAAACGTGAAAAATCTTTTTGGGCGGCAATCCACCGATGCAAATATTGTCTTCGAAGAAAGTTTTCGTTTTGTCCCCAAACTAAACAAATTCATCAATCGTATTTTTGCAGACATTTTACAGGAAGACGCTGTCAATCCCTTTGAAGTGGGTTTTGATCCGCTTAAAACCATGCGTGATGTGGACGCCCCCTGCCAGATCGAAATCACCGAATTCGAAAAAGACGACCAAGAGCACAATGAATATCAATATATTGCCCTGAAAATCAGGGACCTGCTATCCACTAAAGGTGTGTATCACCTGTATGATGCAGAAGAGAAGGAGGAATCACCCCAGGCCCTTAAACCCGGCAATATCGCCATCCTGCTCCGTAGCCGTACGCCCCTGGAGGCGATTGAAACCGCGCTGCGGCAAGAGGACATTCCATTTAAGACCGTTGGGGGCATTGGTTTTTGGAAACAACCAGAGACTTTTGACGGATTCTTCACAAGCCACCAGAAACGGAAAATACAGCATTTCAAGGAAGCG
>CAYWBI010000237.1:0-5191 GCA_964456445.1 uncultured Calditrichaceae bacterium | reverse complement strand
ATGATAGACATCTTGTGTCGGTATCTCGGCAACAGACATAAACAGCCCCTAATTATGTTTGTGAAAGGCAAACAGAAGTGTACGGGAAATTTTTTCCAGGGCAATAAGACTTAAAACCATAAACAAAGCAATTATTAAAGCCATTTTATTGCTGCCCGAGAAGCGGGAATTCAAGGCCCGTTCCAGACTCGAATTCAGATAATTATTGTTTATAATCTTCATAATCATAATATTGTCCTCCACTTTAATATAAAAACTCTATGATACCCCGGGGTGCAACTGCGATGAGCGGCCGATACGGAAACGATTTTCGCGCCAGTTTACTTTATAGCTGAAAAACGGTATAAACCACAGGAGGCCAATAAGCACGTCTTTAAGCGGGCCCAAAAGATAATGATACCAGCGCAGGTCGCTCCCTAACAATCCCGAGACATAACGATCGTGCAATATTTTAAGCAGCGTTACCAGGGTCAATTGTTCCATCCCCAAGCGGTTATGTAAAATAATGGTCAGGATAACGCTTAATGCCACCGGGTTGGAAAAGGACTCAAGAATATAATGATGCAGGTGCATATGCCTGCGGATCTTCGCCCAGCGCGTATGACGGTTTAAAAAATGCTTTAGGGACCAATTTACATTTACATTGTCCACCAGCGTTGAAACCGTTTTGACTTTGTAGCCCAATTCAGACGCACGCAGTCCCAGCAGATAATCTTCGGCGAGATAGTTTTTAAAGGCGGCAAATCCGCCCATCTTTTGCAGTAGCCCACGGGAAAGGAGAATCGATTTCCCGATTACCACAGGTATTCCCGATATGCTATCGGCTACAAACACATTGGGCGATATGTAGCTGTTGATGTGCAGGTTCTCCATTATTGCGGCAATTTTTTTGCCACCCATACCCCGGATTGTGGCCGTAACGATTCCTGTTTGTGGCCCCAGTATGACCGGGACCATTTTTCTTAAAAAATCAGGGCAGACCCGTGTATTGCTATCACTGATCAGGATATATTCCCCATCCGCCCGGCCCTCCATATTATAAAGATTGTTTATCTTAGGATTGAGGCCTATCTCAAAATCTTTTACAATGATTTGGGCAGCCACCTGCGGATATTCCAGCATCAACTTTCCCGCGACCTTAAACGCCGGGTCTGTTGCGCTTCCCAGGCCAAAGAGCAATTCATATTCCGGATAATCCAGCTCAAAAAAAGAACGTAGGTTTTTTTCCAGGCCGTCATCCATTCCTTTAAGCGGCTTTAGTATCGATACGCGCGGGAAAGAAGAAACGTACATCACCGTTTCGCCCGGGCCGGATTTCAGCCGACGACGGGTGATTATTGCCGAGGCCGCAAGATGCAACAGGCTAAAGATCAGAACAAGCGCATAAAAAACCAACAAAACCGTGAACATCCTTTTTCCTCCCTTTACTCAAAATAACCTGCAATGTCAGTTACAATCATTCCAACGGGCAACCCTTTACACTAGTTCCAATAAAGGAAATGACCTATATCTTTTGTTTTGGTAATATGGTAAGGCGAGAATATTAGGGAAAGATTAATAAGTGATTAGGATATCTTTAAATCTTTGGCAATGAGGCGGGCATAATGTTTGGCGCTGGGCTTAAGATCACGGGCAAATTTATTTTCATAATCCACGTGCACCAGGCCAAATCGTTTTGAATTGCCTTCCAGCCATTCATAATTATCCAGAAACGTCCAGTAAAAATAGCCTTTAACCGGCAAGCCGTTTTGCCGTGCGCCTTGCATTTGCCTTATATGCGCGTCCATAAAACGAACCCGCTCCCGGTCGTTTGTTGTAGCAATACCATTTTCGGTTATATAAATATCCTTTCCGCTTTGGGCGACAGCGGCTAAAATTTCACCCAGGCCCCGCGGATAAATTTCCCAGCCCATGTCCGTCAGTCCACGGCCTGATTCATCCTGAAAAACAAAACGTATGGGACGCCTTAAACTCAGTTTGAAAGCGCTGTACATCCGATAGTAGTAATTGACGCCCCAAAAATCGATTTTATCATTCAGACGGATGGAACGGTCAAAGTTCAACAGAAAGGGGAAACGAAATTTTAAGCGATTGGTCTTAAAGGCTTCCAAAATCAGTTCATTAAAAAAGGAATGCATCAAATCGGCAAGCCCCCTATCCGCCCCAAACCACTTGCGGTACGGTTCAAAGATGATAAAATGCTTGGCCAGCCCCACCCGGGCCCGAGGTTGGGCGGCCTTGATCCGCTCATACAGACAGGCATGCGTTTTCAGGATGTTCAACAAAACCAGCATCATCTCCGCTAAATTATTTTTACCGGGAGGAAATTTAGCGTCGCCATAAGCGGCAAGGGCCCAGACAAGTGGTTCGTTAAAGGTGATCCAAAAACGGATTTTATGGGCAAAACGAGCGAGCAGAATATCGGCAAACCGACAAAATGCCTGTTGTGCCCTTTCCGAGGTCCAGGGTGTTTGACTATGAAACCAGAGTGGATGCGTAAAATGATGCAGCGTTAAAAAAGGCTCGATATTCATTTCAAGAAGCGTATCCAACATGCGCTCATACTGATCCAGCGCCTGTAAGTCATATTGCCCGCGTTCAGGTTCGATTCGCGCCCACTCAATGGAAAAGCGGTAGGCTGTGACCCCGCTTTTTTTTAATAGCCGGTAATCTTCCCGCCAGTGTTCCCAATGGGCGGCGCCATTTTGGTAAAGGGGGTTTTTACCGTCCTGACGAAAACCGCCCCGCGCTTCCCAATCCGTCATATCATTTTCTACAAAGCCTTCCGATTGAAAAGCCGAGCTGGCAACGCCCCAGTAAAACCGTTTCATCTATACAAAAACCCCTTTTTAAAAAACAATCATCAGGGCAAAATTAGCGGAGAGAAGACCAAGGACCAAACCGAAAAGCACGTCGGAAGGGTAATGCACGCGCAGATAAATTCGGGAATAGCCGATCAGTCCTGCCAGCGCGTACAGCGGAACAAGCAGGAAGGGCAATTGCCAACCAATCAGCTGCGCCATCAAAAATGCGGCTGCGGTATGACCCGAGGGAAAGCTGTACTGATCCGGAGGTTTTATAAGAAAGCGCACTTCCGGATAGCGATCAAAGGGGCGTAAACGTTTGACGGATTTTTTTATGATCATATACACCGGCAATTCCAAAGCAAATGCCAGCAATGCCGACAGAACAAGCATCCGGCCCGCGTTACCGGCAAACAGCATTTCCCAAAAGGCGAATAGCACATAAAGATGCCCGTCGCCCAAACGGGACAAGGCTTTATAAAATCCCTGTAGAACCGGTCCCCTGTCGCGGCCGGATACCAGCGCAAACAGATTATAATCGATGCGTAAAAAATTTTGGCCTAAAGTTTTTACCATTTTCCCATCTTGATTAATAATTTTACCTGAACCATGTTAACCTGGGATTGTCATATTTTTGTTAGTCTTTGAATAGGATTTTGTAAAAAGAAAAAACAGTCCTGGGAGAGACTGTTTTCTTCTGCTGCACTATGGAAATGTAGAGGTGGGGTTTTTAACGGGGAATGGTATAGTTCTGACTGATTATAATTTTTTTTCAGCCCTTCAATGATTTTCAAGCATATTCCATCTTAGCGAAGAATTTTTCAGTTTTAATGTGCAAACTGTTAGAATTTTGTAAAATAAACTTTTTTATTTTGGAAGAAAAAGGGGTAAAGAGCATTTTTTTCATATAACACGGGTTAGAGAAGCCGGATTATTGACGCCATGGTAAATATAAAAATTTTGGCTGCCTTCCTTCCCAAAATATTTTTTCAGTAACCGTGGCCCGGATTTTAGCAAATCCACAACCAGTAAGCCATCGAGCGCCTCGCTAAAAGAATCGTCACGGTTAAAGGCGATAAACTCCGCGCCAAGTTTCAAGTATTGCCGGATCAGCACCGGCATGCCGTTTAGCGTTTCTTCTAAATCATTGATTAATCCGTCCAAATCGGCAAGGCGGTTTATGGAATCAATAAGATATTTGGGCAGTTTCAGTTTGAGCCTGTGCCCGTTTTTCCCTTTGGCGAGCGTTGATAAACGGGGGTTCCAATGTTTCGTTTTTAAATATTCCATAATCAAATATTGTGACGCCGGATGGTAGGCGTTGCTAATGCTTACCATACCGAACAATTTATTGTAGCGCGGGTTTGCCGAAACAAATGCGCCAATCCCACGCCACAACAAAAACAAGGCATTATGCTGCTTTTGATATTCCGGATTGATAAACGAACGTCCCAGTTCGATGGCGGAGCTTAGAGACGAAACAAAAGCGGGCTTTAGATGAAATAAAGAAGTCGTATATAAGCCTTGAACGCCGTTCTCCTGAAGTATCACGTCACATAGACCCAAACGGTAAGCGCCGATTATCTTCCTGTTCGTATCATCCCATGCAATAAGATGTGTGTAATAAAAATCATATTTATCCAAATCGGTACTTTTTCCACTGCCTTCCCCTACCTGACGAAAAGCGATCTCACGCAACCGTCCAATCTCATTTAGAAGATTGGGTATGTGCCCGGCCCGGGCATATAGAACGGTATTGCCGTTTTGTTGGAACAATATGTGATTTTCAGGTAAGCGATCGATTTCATCCTTTATTTTTTCAGCAGAAATTACAGGCGCGATTTCTTTGACCTTATTTGCCGCTGAAGTATAACGACGTAGCTTATGGCCATAGCGATTGGCCAAATTGTAGGTTTTTAAACGCAGGTAATCCGTACGTTCGCGATGGGAATTAAGCTGGTCCAAATAGCGGGCCGGGATGGGGTTTCCAATGGCAATGTCAAACGATTGGCCACGTTTATTTAGTAATTCGCGGGGCAGGCGCAAGGTGCGTAAAACCGGGTGCACCATGCCGGCCAATTGAAAACCCAATGTGTTATGCCCGGAAAAATAAACGGGTAAAACGGGCGCCTTGGTTTTATGTATCAAACGCGTTATGTTTATTTTCCATTCCGGATCGGCCACGCCACCATATTTTGGCCGAAAGCAGGAAACTTCCCCGGCGGGAAAAACCGCCAACAGGCCACCGGCTGATACCCAGGCCAACGCCTCGCGCAGCGCGTTGTGGTTTATGGAAGCGCTGTGTTCACTTTCAAAAACATCCACAAAAATAAAGTATTGCCGTAACTCGGGTATTATTTTCAAAAAACCGTTGACCAGGATTTTAA
>CAYWBI010000236.1:0-5191 GCA_964456445.1 uncultured Calditrichaceae bacterium | reverse complement strand
TTAAATGAATTTGAAGGTCAATGATTTACAAAAACATCTTGAAGCACAGTTTGTGATGCCTCACTTAATACAATCCCTTTTTTATTCGGACATGATTGATATAACGTGACAAATAGTTGAAAGTTCTTTTTGGATGGCCGTCCGCATTATTTGTGACGGTCACCTATTTTTTTATGCATAATTTTTAGTGCAACCGATAAAAAGCGCCACTTGAGTTTTAATAAAGGGCAAGCCGTTCCAGCCGAAACCCACCACCATCTTCCCGGCCATCTTGCCCCTCACCGGGGGCCTCCTTCGGCTGGGTTGGCTTTTGGTGAAATTTTATATGCTACACATCATAAGCATCTTTACCGTTTGTCTAAACAAACGTGTTCCGCTTTGATTATGCGACCAGAAAGGGCGCTGTTTACAACGCCCCTGGTTGATTTTGCGAAGAAGGGATAGGGGACCAAACAATTTCATTCTATAGATTTTTATCCTTGTTGTGTTCCCGCTGCAAGATTCTTGCTTCGTTCGATCGATTGTAAAACTAAATACTTTTCCCCGAATTTTTTCAGATTGTCCATCTCGGTATCGTACTGATCGTAATGTCGTTCTTCATCGACAACAAGATCTTCGAACAGTTTTTTTGATACGGAATCTGCATTTTCAGAGCATTTGTTTGCCCAAATATTATAATCGCGCGCGCTGCCTTCTTCCATTTCCCTGGCAAATTTAAGCATATCTTCAACCTTGTGGATCTTTGTCACTTCCACGGCCATTGTCATTTCAACTTCACCCTTTAAAAACAAAATCCGCTCGGCCAGCCGTTCAACATGCAGCATCTCCTCAATGGCCGTTCTTTTGAATAATCCGGCAAGGAGATCATATCCCTGGTCATCGCAATGAAAATGAAAATACATATATTGGTGAACCGCGGCCATTTCATCGGCAACGGATTTGTTTAACAATTCTATACTTTTTTCGTGCATGCGTTGTACTCCTTTCAAGCAACTAATTTACACTATGTGTCCGGTATGCTACGACAAAAAGATCCCGGCACTTATAGTGGTTGATTTTTCCAGATACTGGTTATTGTCCCTTTGGTTTGATCTGCTTGCCCTGTTGATAGAAATCCGGCTTTTATGCTCCGATGCATAGCGATGAAGCTTTAAATTGGGATTAACCTTTACTAAATGTACAGAGAAGCATATCCCTCACTTCCTGTTCCCTTGCTACATAATGTCTTAAAAAAATTTGTAATATTCTCTATGCTCCTGGATGTACGCGGCTTACTGGCAGTTCTTGATTCCCGAATTCGCTTCCGTCCCGCCCTGAAATTTGCCGATCCAATCTGATCCAATCTGATCCAACAGATAACTAAGATCGTCGCTCACGATATCAAGCGCATTGATGACCTTTTTTAATATCCGTTAAAACTCAGAAGAAAATTTTATCTATCTTAACCCAAAAAATGTTTCAATTCCAATTTATCCATTGATAATTTCACCGGGTTTTTATTCGGTTTCCAGCTGTCCAATCCGTCTTGGGTTAGCGGATAAGTTCCGGTTAAAAATGCGAATGGGATGTCCTTATTAGATGCTTGCTTATCCAGGATGTCTCCTGAAAAAAACCGATCTTTTTCCTTATGCATTATTAAACGCAAATTTTAATAAGCAAGAGAAGAAATATTGGAAGCCACAAAGGTTTTTAACATGTCAGCTAAGAATAAAAACACATGGATTACACATCGTTTGTTGATTGTAGCAATTCATCCAGCGCCAGTTGTTTTTCTTCCCATTCCCTTTCCAGGCGGGCCTCCTCATCTTCCAATTGTTTGTAACTTTTATTGAGTCCCACGCTTTTTGAAGGATCATTGTAGGTTTGTGGGTCGGCCAATTGTTCTTCTAATTTTGTTTTTTCCATCATGATTTCGTCCATACGCGTCTCAATATCCGTGATCCGGCGCTGCAACCGGTTGCGTTTTTTGCTGACAATTTTACGGGCCTCCGCCTCTTGTCTTTTTTGTTCCCTGGATTTGTGCAACGGGTTGTCGGTGGGTTTTCGGGACGAAACCGTTCTTTTGCCGGTTCCTTTTTGCGTATTGTCCGGGTTTGAATCGCTCAAATATTCTTCGCGTTTATCTAAGTAGTAGGAATAATTTCCGGGATAGTCGTAAGCCTTTCCCGCCTTAATTTCAAAAACACGTTCCACCAGGGCGTCTAAAAAATACCGGTCGTGGGAAATGATAAGCAAGGTACCGTCATAGTGGCGCAGGGCATTTTCCAGGGCATGTTTGGATGCCGTGTCCAGGTGATTTGTCGGTTCGTCCATAATTAGAAAATTGCAAGGGGACAATAAAATTTTGGCCAGTGAAACACGCGCTTTTTCACCACCGGACAGAACGGCAATTTTTTTATGAATTTCGTCACCATGAAATCGGAACAACCCTAAGATGTCCTGTAACTTTGTGCGAAAAGTGGCCGCCGCTGATGCTTCAACTTCCTGATAAATTGTTTTACTTATATCCAGCGCTTCGGTTTGGTGCTGGGCATAATAACCGATGTTTACCCGTTCGCCTACGGTGATATTGCCCGTGTTGGCAGCAAGTTCGCCACAGATCAGCCGGGTTAAGGTTGTCTTGCCCTGACCATTGGCGCCAACCAGGGCAATCTTTTCGCCCCGGGTAATATTAAAATTGAAATTGTTAAAAACAGGAACGGTGTCATAGGCAAAAGCCATATCCGAGATACTGAGTACCTCATTATAACTTTTAACATCGGCCTTAATCCTAAAAGAAAAAGAGCTGGCCTGTTCCACATCTACCGCCTGTGGCATTTTTTCAAGCATTTTAACCCTGCTTTGAACCTGTGCGGCCTTGGAAGCTTTATATCGAAACCGATCGATGAATTTTTCAATCCTTTCCCTTTCGGCCCTTTGGGCCAGATAAGCTTTATGCTGCTGCTCGCGCTGTTCATCCCGTTTTTTTTCATAAAAACGGTAATTCCCGCTATAATGCGTGATGTGCGCCCGGGCCAGTTCGGCTATTTCGTTTGCCAGCCGGTCCAGGAAAAAGCGGTCATGAGAGACGATGATCATAGATCCCTTAAAGGTTTTGAGAAACTCTTCCAACCATTCCAAAGAGCTTAAGTCCAGGTGGTTGGTCGGTTCGTCCAGCAGCAATAAATCAGGTGCCTGTAGCAGCAGCCGCGCCAGATGACCGCGCATCCGCCATCCCCCGCTAAATTCCATGATATCACGCTCATAATCATTTTCTTTAAAACCCAATCCCTGTAAAATCCGTTTTGCGTCGGCCTCCCGGTTATATCCGCCCAGGATCTGGAAACGGTCTTCCAACTGCCCAAGTCTTTTTATAAGTGCATTGTTTTCTTCGCCGTTTTCCAGGTTTTTATGGATGGATTTGATACCCGCCTCGATATCCACCAGTTCCTGATTGCCTTGTAAAACCAGATTGAGAAGGGATTGTGGCCCTGTTTTGATTTCCTCCTGGGGCAAATAACCGATGCGGTAATAGGCCGGGAATTTCACTGTTCCCGCTGGATTAGGAAGTTCTCCCGCAAGATGACGCAAAAAGGTGGTTTTGCCCGCACCATTCGGGCCGATCAGGCCAATACGCCGCCCCGGCTTTATCTGCCAGTTGATATTGTCCAGCAGCAGACGATCGCCGATTTCATAACTCATGTTTTGGATATACAGCATGTTTTTTCCGTTTTATGAAAAAGGGAATCTAACAAACCAGGGCTAACTAAAAAAGGTCACGAAAAAAAACAGGGGTTTTATTGCACGCCGTGGCATAGTCTGATAAATTAATAGACAATGAAAGTGCCTGATGATACATATCAACCGCTTGGGCTGAATTATTGTCTTGTGTCAATTGTTCGTAATTAGGGCATTTGTAATTAAACCGTGCGGTTGGTTTTAAAGGTATGATATCGGAATAGACGGAAATGGGAATTATGGATAAGAATTGGCTGGCCTTTGAAGACCTCAATTATCGGCAACTGGATGATCTGCCCAGGGGACGCACCGTTTTTGTGCTTTCTCTTGGCCCGTTGGAAGAGCATGGCCCGCATTTGCCCTTTGGGGTGGACGTCTTTGTGGCCGAACTGATGGCCGAAGAATTGATGGTGAAAATCCACCGGGATTACCCGGATTTTACAATCATAAAATTTCCGCCGATTTATGTGGGCAGCGGCGGCATCCGTTGGCTGGGCACCCTGAACAGCAAGCAGCGCACCGTGCGAAAAATCATCATCGATTATTGCCGGAATTTGGGCAAACATGGTTTTAAGTATGTGCTGATCAGTAACGGACATGGCGGTCTGGGCCATGTGGTGGCACTGGAAGAAGCCGCGCGCTATGCCAGCCGCAAGTTTAACATGTCGGTGATTTCCCCCAGCGGGCGCATTGCCTATGAATTTTTGACCGGGAAATATATTGACGCCATCGAGCAAAAGTTAGGTCATAAATTTACCGACCAAGAACGTAGCGAACTAAAAAATGATTCACATGCCGGTTGGTGGGAGACCAGCGTGATGCTGCTGATGAAACCGCATCTTGTACAGGATTCCTATAAAACATTAAAAGAATTTGTCCTTACCCGCCCGCAGCGCATGCGCAACAAAGTCTATCCCGGCGATCAGGGCTACCGCGGGTATCCGGCCCGGGCAGATTCTGCCTTTGCCCGCGCTGTTATCGATGTGATGATTGGCCATAGCATGACGCTGATCCGGGATTGGCTTAAAGGCGAGGACATGACCGAGAAGGCCTCATCCCCACTGTATAAAATGGTGTTCTTCCGCACCAACTTTGACCGGACGGTTATAAGCGGCGCCCTGCTTCTTCTGCTGACGGCGCTCTATTTTTGGCTTTTTTAACGGCGGGTTGGACCGCCCAAAAACAGACGGTCTCCTCTCCGCCGTCAAAAACAGTTTCTGAAAAACAATTAACCGGATTTCCCGGAAGAGGGACTGTGTTATGTGTTTCTGATATAAGACGTCTGTGTTTGGCCTGGGCGCGCGGTCAGGCAGTGGAAAATTATACAAACAGCTTTTACAAGATATTTTACACTTAGTAATTCGAAATGAGGCTCTGGAATTACAGGCATAATTTTTATCTTATTCGCTTTCCATCTAGCCCAAAGTTAGTTCATTAACCAGACAAACTAACCACTCAGCCCATGCTTGCAAAG
>CAYWBI010000235.1:0-5240 GCA_964456445.1 uncultured Calditrichaceae bacterium | reverse complement strand
GAGGCAGCCCACAGATTTATCTGTGGGTTTATAACAAACAACGATTACTTTAAACCGTTTTAACGGTTTATTGCAATATTTACACCGTGTTAGAAACCGATAAATCGGTTAGGATTTTTCTGGGATTTATTAAGCCCACAGATAAATCTGTGGGCTGCTTTTAATAACTTTTCCTAAAATATTCTAAAAAATACACCATATTTCCATAAGAATCCCAGTAGTGCCAAATTTATTTATATTCGTCACCAATATTCTTGCAGTGGATTATGGTTTGAATCCTTCCATAAATATTGCCGAATTTTTCTAAATATATACATTGCACGGCTTGACCTGCCTTGTGCTATCCACTATTTTAATCATTCACAATATTACAGGGTCTTATGAAAAAATTTGTTATAGCAATATTGATAATATTGGCTGTAAGCGCATGTGTACAAAAAAAAGCGCCGGGCAGCAAAAATAGCCTGTCCTGGGCGAAGGGCGCCGTGTGGTACCAGATATTCCCCGAAAGGTTCCGCAATGGCGATACCAGTAATGATCCTACGGTTGCGGAAGTTTCCGGGGCGGCAGACGAACCTGGCTGGAAGCCACACCCCTGGGGGAGTGATTGGTTTAAATTACAGCCCTGGGAACTTAAAAAATCAAAGCGGTTTTATGATGTGGTGTTCAACCGGTTTTACGGTGGCGACCTGCGGGGTGTTATAAACAGACTTTCATACATAAAAAGGCTTGGTATTGATGCGATTTACTTTAATCCCCTTTTTGAAGCGCCCAGCACACATAAATATGATGGCTCGACCTATCATCATATTGACAACAATTTTGGCGCCGACGCCCAGGGCGACATTAGACGGATCGCCGCTGCACATGAAACCGACGACCCCAGGACATGGGTCTGGAGTTCTGCCGATTCGGTGTTTTTAGAGTTGATTAAAAAAGCACATCAACAGGGCATTCGTATCGTGATCGACGGTGTTTTTAACCATACCGGAACGGAATTTTTTGCCTTCCGTGACGTGATTAAAAATCAGCAAAAATCTATCTATGCAGATTGGTACGACATAAAAAAATGGGATGATCCGGCCACGGCGCAAAATGAATTTGATTTTCATGGCTGGTGGGGTTTTAAGGGGCTGCCCGAGCTTTATGAAGATTCAAGTGGGTTTCGTCCGGCGGTGTGGAAATATATATTTGCGGCTTCTAAACGCTGGCTGGACCCCAACGGCGATGGCGATCCATCCGACGGTATCGACGGTTGGCGACTGGATGTGGCCGATCAGGTTAAGCCGGTCTTTTGGCGCAAATGGCGCGCTTATGTTAAAAGTATTAATCCCCGGGCTATTGTTGTGGCCGAGTTGTGGAGCCCTGGGGCAGACGCCATACGCGACAAACGTTTTGACGCCGCTATGAATTATCCCTTTGCCTACACAATGCTCAACTTCTTTGTCGATCAAAAGAAAAAAATAAGCGCCGCACTGGCCGCTCAAAAATTAGATAACCTTTACTCAATTTATGGCCCCAACACTATGCCGCTCATGTGGAATTTGATAGACTCGCACGATACAGACCGGCTGGCCTCGATGATCATCAACCCGGATTTACAGTTTGACCGGATGCGCAGCCTGCGTGACAATCCAAAGTATCTGATCCGCAAACCAAGTGAAAATGAAAGGGAACTACAAAAGCTGATTGTTGCCTGCCAAATGAGTTTTGTAGGATCACCGCTTATATATTATGGCGATGAGGCCGGTATGTGGGGCGATGATGACCCGGACGACAGAAAGCCGATGCTTTGGGCGGACATCCATTATGATAATGAGAAAACACATCCGCTGGAAGGCCATTCCCGCCCCGATGATATAAACCGTTTTGATTTTAACCTGTTTGGTTATTATCAAAAGATGATTCAATTGCGCCGGAATTACCCGGCGCTTAAGCTAGGCGAATTTCGTATCCGTAAGGATTTGTTAAGTTCCGATGTGCTGGCCTTTGAGCGCTTTACTCCCGCTCAGACAATTCTCTGTTTGTTTAACCGCGCGGGGCAGGATCAAACAGTTGATATACCCTCCGGGGCGGAGCTGCTTGATATCGAAACCGGCAAGTCGATACAGCCGGGGGATGGCCATGTTTTGGTTGCGTTGCCCGGACACAGTCATATATTTTTACAAATTCACTAAAACGAGTCGGTTCAGTGTATAAGAAAATAAAAGGGAAATTATGTATCGTTTATTAACTGTTATGCTCAGCGCCACAGTGCTGTTTATAGGCTGTGGCAAAAAAGATTATAAAAGCGAAAATGCCAAACTAAAGCAGGAAGTCACTCGGCAAAAATCAATGATGCAGAAGATGCGCGCCAGTGACGACAAACTTATCTTCCTTGCTTCAAAAATAAAAGGCATAAAGGCAAAGATCGAAACCAATTTTGGGGATATAGAATTAGGGTTTTTCCCGGAAGAAGCCCCCTTACAATGTTTTAATTTTATCACCCGGGCGGAATCCGGTTATTATGACGGAACCCTCTTTCACCGGGTCATGAAAGGCTTTATGATCCAGGGTGGCGATCCCAATACCAAAGGCCCGGATGTACGGACTTATGGTCAGGGCGGGCCCATTGTTATGGTCCCACATGAGTTTAACAACATATCCCATAAACGGGGCATACTTTCTACGGCACGGGTATCAAATCCTGCCGCCGGCGCCGGGTCACAATTTTTTATAATGCATAAAGACAGCCCGCAATTGGATCACCAATATACCGTGTTTGGAAAAGTGACCGGGGGGATGGACATTGTCGATAAAATTGCCGAATCAAAGGTGAATAAAAAAAATCTGCCGCTAAAGCCGGTAAGGATCAAAACAATAAAGGTTTTTCGTTAAAACAAAATATTTGTAATACAGGACGTCATCTATTAAATTACTAAGCTATTTAATTTACGCCGTTAGTAGCGGCAAAGGAATTTATTGAAGGAGTACTTTTAACCAATGTCAGAAGAAAACAAAGAATTAACCAATGAGCCGACGGCCGCTCAAAACCCAACCGACGCGAACGTAGAAGCACCGGTAAAGGCTGCACCCGCCCAGGCAAATGATGACGAAGTTATCGTAAAGCTTGAGGATTATATCGAAGAAGAAGAATACCCGTCCGAAGAGATGGATTTCCTTACCGGTATGTATGACCGGACCATGAACACAATTACAGAAGGTGAAATTGTAACCGGTCGCATACTGGATATTACAGCCAAGGATGTGATTGTTGATATCGGTTTTAAATCCGAAGGGCTGGTCCCGAAAGACGAGTTTACAAATATTGAAGAATTAAAAGCCGGCGATGAAATCGAAGTATATCTCGAAAACCTTGAAGGTGGCGACGGACAGCTTATGCTTTCCAAAAGACGCGCGGAATTCTTACGCGTTTGGGAAGATGTAGTCCGGAAATTTGAAAATGATGAAGTTATTACCGGTGTGATCACCCGGCGCATCAAAGGCGGTATGGTTGTGGACATCATGGGTATCGACGCCTTTTTGCCAGGATCGCAAATTGATGTGAAGCCCATCCGCGATTTTGACGCCTACCTGAACCGTGAACGCGAATTTAAAATTGTAAAAGTAAACAATGCACGGAAAAACATTGTCGTTTCGTCCCGTGTGCTTATTGAAAAAGAGATGGTCGGCAAACGTTCCGAAATCCTTGAGTCATTGGAAAAAGGGCAGGTGCGCAAAGGTGTTGTTAAAAACATCACCGATTTTGGCGTCTTTATCGACCTTGGCGGCGTGGACGGTTTATTGCATATCACCGATCTTTCCTGGGGACGTGTACACCACCCATCCGAGCTGGTAAAGCTGGATCAGGAACTCGAAGTAGTTATCCTTGATTATAATGAAAATAAAGACCGTATCTCGCTTGGTCTCAAACAATTGCAGGCCCATCCCTGGGAAAATGTGGACAAAAAATTCCCGGTTGGCCAAAAAATTACAGGTAAGGTTGTCAGCATTACCGATTACGGTGCATTTGTTGAATTGGAAAAAGGCATCGAAGGCTTGATCCATATATCGGAGATGTCCTGGTCACAACATGTAAAACATCCAAGCCAATTGCTCACCGTTGGTCAATCTGTTGAAGTTATTGTCTTAAATGTTATGGCGGATGATAAGAAAATTTCACTTGGTTTAAAGCAGCTTGAACCCGATCCCTGGGAAAAGGTTGAGGCAACTTATCCGGTAGGCACGGTTCATAAAGGCCGCGTCCGTAACCTGACGCCTTTTGGCGCTTTTGTTGAACTTGAAGAAGGCATCGATGGATTGGTTCACATCTCGGACTTGTCATGGACCAAGAAAGTGCGTCACCCAAGTGAAATCGTAAAAAAGGGCGACGAAATTGAAGTTGTTGTGCTAAGCATCAATCGTGAAGAACGACGTATCGCGCTTGGCCATAAGCAAATCGAAGACAACCCCTGGGACGCCTTTGAAAGCAGTTATAAGGATGGTACCGATACACAAGGGAAAATCAGCAGGATTATCGACAAGGGGGCCATTGTTACCCTGCCGATGGGCGTGGACGGTTTTGTACCAAACCAGCACCTTGGTTTGCAAAAAGGCCAGCGTGTCGCCGATATGTATAAAGTTGGCGATGATATCCCGGTTAAAGTAATTGAGTTTGATAAGGAAAATAAAAAAATTGTCCTATCCGTGACTTCTTACTTTAAACAAAAAGAAAAAAATGAATGGGAAGACTATCTTACTTCGCATGGCGTTGCCAAGCCAACCCTGGAAGAAGTTGCCCATACCAAACCGGCCACGACGACCGACGAAGCCGACACCAAAGATACTCCGGCCGACACGGGCGAAGTTTCAGAACCTTCCACCGAAATCGAGGCTGCCGAAGAAGAAAAATCGACCGGTGTGGATGAAGTTACCGAACCGACCGTAGATACCAATGACGGGGACGAAGAAACAAAAGACGTTTAATTATTGTTTTATCTTTATAAAAAGCCTGCCTTTTGGCAGGCTTTTTTTTTATCCCGAAAAATTGAGATTACAAATCCCTTCAGACATTGATCATTATATTCTTACCAAAAGAAAACATTACGGGCCGGGGAGTTATAATTTGCTCTTGTGTGTGGATAATAAAAAACATTTTGTTTCTTTTGATACAGTTTACCGGGATTATTACCGAAACTGTTTATAATTAGTACCTAAATGTCTAAAGTAAAAAAAATGAAAGGTGTCCCAAATTATTGTAA
>CAYWBI010000234.1:0-5247 GCA_964456445.1 uncultured Calditrichaceae bacterium | reverse complement strand
TTTATCTGATCGATGGAATCCCATTCCGGGAAACGCGCCGGAGAAACCGCGGGTTGGCCTTCCTTTAATCCCCGCACTTCAGCAATTTTCCCCCTGACTTTATCACCGGGCAAATGACCACCCGTTCCTGTTTTGGCGCCCTGCCCGCCTTTGAAATGAAAGGCCTGAACCTTGCTCAGCTTGTCCCAGCTAAATCCGAAACGGGCCGAAGCCAGTTCATAAAAATAATGGCTGTTGGCGGCCTGTTCTTCGGGCAACATGCCCCCTTCACCGGAACAAATGCCCGTCCCTGCAAGCTCAGCGCCAATAGACAATGCAATTTTGGCTTCTTCCGATAGCGCTCCAAAACTCATGTCGGATACAAAAATCGGGATGTCCAGACGCAACGGCTTTTTGGCCCGCGGTCCGATCACCAATTCCGTGCCCACCGGCGCATCATCCAATTGTGGGGGAACGGCCAACTGGGCCATCACAAATTGCAGATCGTCCCAGGAAGGCAATAGTTCACGGGGGACGCCCATTGCTCCAACCGGGCCATGATGACCCGTGCGGCTAAGACCATTGGCGGCCAGCTCACGGATCTCACCCACATGCGGTTCAACTGGATCTCCATGAATATCCTGAAAATTTCCCTGATAGGCATCACGTTGATAAGGCTGGGGATGATCCTTTTCCCAGGCAGCAATTTCATCCGCATCAACACACACCTCGTCATTCTCAATCCAGGAATTAAATTTTGTCAATGCTTCGGTATTGTTATATTCACTGATCCCCGAATCGAGCCGGTAGTCCCAGCCATGCAGCCCGCACATCAAATTGTCTCCGTCCACATAGCCATCGGCCAGCAGTGCGCCGCGATGCAGACAACGCCCATACAGTACCGAAAGGTTTTCGTCATAGCGGATAACCACTAAATCAACATTGGAAACAAGGGCGTAAAAAGGTTCACGGTCTTTTAAATTTCCAAATCTTGCAAGAACGGTTTTTTTCATCTTCGACTCCGGTTGGGATAATTTATTTCTTTGCTAAACATCTAATTTAATATTTTACTTATTTGAATTGTCACGGGGCTGTCACATTTATTTTTATTGTTATGCATTCAAATTTTTAACAGGCATAGATCTAAAATACGTCATCTATGATAAATCCTGTTTTTTATTTTAACATCTCCCGGAATAAAAAAATCGTCTGCTTCGTTTCTTAAAAAATATAATTGGCTGAAATCCAACAATCTCCCTTGAAAAGACTTTATAAATTGTGTAGATAAAACACCGGTTTATATGGTACATACCGTCCGGGTATTTTTAAAAGATATCCAGGAACCCAGTTTTCAACACCTATCCCTTAGAAAGGAAAGTTATGTCATCAAATATTAAACCGCTTTTGATGCTCTTAAGTATTTTAAGCAGCTTTGTTTTTGCAAGTCAAAACGATCAAACAAAGCTATTTAAAGAATCCAATCAACAAATAATCAATACCCGCACGGGCAGTGAACAGATCGACTTTAAAGCGGACAAACAACCCGTCCTAAATGATTTTTTTAGGCTCTACCAAAAATCCATGGGGCTGAGCACAAATAATTCTTTTGCGCCTCTATCGGAAATCAGGGATGGCCTTGGTCAGGAACATATCCGCTATCAACAAAAGTATAAAGGTATTCCTCTGGCCGATATGGCCTACATCCTGCATACGGAAAACGGTAAGGTTTTTCGCTCCAATGGTTCAATTGTCCGCGGGATCAATACCGATATCCGACCGACTATATCCGAAGGCCAGGCCTTGCAAAACGCACTGGATCAAATCCATGCGCGACGTTATATGTGGCAATCGGACAGGAATGAAATCTTCTTAAAAAAAGAACAAAACAATCCCGATGCAAGTTTTTTTCCAAAGGGACGTCTGATGCTTTCTAGCGGACGTCAGACAAAAACGGCCGCCAATTTTAAACTTATTTATCGATTTGATATATACGCCAGCGAACCTTTTTCCAGACAATGGGTGGATGTGGACGCACACAACGGGGAGATCGTAAATGTTATTTCACGCATTTGGAGCGATGATATTGCTACCAGCGGCCAAAGCCGATATGACAACATGGTACCAATAACGGTTTCCGATCAGAATTTCCCAAAACGTGAATACACATACTGGCATACCTCCCGGTACAGTGCGCTGGGCGACAGTGGTACAAGCTGGTGGATGGCCGACTCAACCATCGGATTCAATGGTGGATATGCCAATGTATGGTATCAAACATTGGATAGTGATCCGATAACATTAAGCGGCGACAACCTGAGTTTACAATTTGAACAGCGTTATGCGGTGGAATCACCGGGTGGCGAACCGGCCGGTTACGATGGCTGGGACGGCATGAATGTGCGCATATCCATTGACGGAGGCAATTCCTGGCAAGTGTTGACAAATCCACAACCCGCCTATACCGCGACCAGTCTTAACAGTTTTGGCACGGTACATGGCGAAGGTCAGAATATCCCCGGTTGGGCCGGTGAGAACAGGGATTGGCATTCGGTAAATTTCGATCTGTCCGCCTATAATAATCAAACAGTTCAAATACGTTTTGCCTTTGCCTCGGACGCCGGTTTTTCGACTGTGGATGGCGATTCATCGCTATTCGGCTGGCAACTGGACAACATCCAGGTTAAAAACAGCACGTCAACCCTGTTTAGCAATGATGGCCGGGCCGGCGGCCTTACGCCAAATGTACGCGAGATAATTGTCGCCGGAAATTATCGTTTAAGACGGGCCGCCGCCCCGGGCATAATGACCTTTACCACCAACAATACCACCTCCTACTCGCTGGCGGAGGATGTGGTCAGCAATGACAGTGTTTTTGCGGACAGCTCGCTTGGCGCCGCTGTAGAAGCGCAGTGGGTTGCCGAAGAGGTGTTTAAATATTTTTTCACGGAATTTAACCGTAACAGCTATGACAATAAGGGGAGCCGGATTTTATCCTATGTGAATTTTGACAATAATTATGAAAATGCATTTTGGGACGGCAGCCGCATGACCTTTGGCGACGGCAAGAATAATAACGGGCCACTGACGACCGTTGATGTTGGCGCTCATGAACTGACCCATGCAGTAACGGAATATTCCGCCAATCTTGTTTATCAGGATGAGTCCGGCGCGCTTAATGAATCCTTTAGCGATGTCTTTGGAACAGCTGTGGAATTTTATGTAAAACCCGATAAGGCCAATTGGGTGATCGGTGAAGACTTAGGGATTTTTCGTTCCATGAGTCACCCCGAAAGCTACGGGGACCCCAATACTTATGGTGGGAATAACTGGCATGAGAAAGGCGGAAGTGATAATGGCGGCGTACACACCAATAGCGGTGTGCAAAACAAATGGTTCTACCTGCTTTCCGCCGGGGACGCCGGAACAAATGACAAGGGCGATAATTACAATGTCAGCGGAATCGGCGTAAGCGATGCGGCCAAAATCGCCTACCGTAACCTGACCGTCTATCTAACCCCGTCCGCGCAGTATGCCGACGCCCGTCAGGGCTCGATCATGTCCGCGCGTGACCTGTTTGGCGAAAAGTCACCGCAATACGCTTCTACGATTGCAGCCTGGGATGCGGTGGGCGTGTACAATCCCCCCGCCCGGGCACAAGTGCTTGCACCTACGATGGCAACCCTGCAACGCGCGGAAGTAAACGCGGACAGCGACACCCTGCACCTGATCGTTTCCAATGGCGGCTTGGACACGCTTGTTATAAACAATATCTCCTTTGACGACACGCATTTTCAGGCGCTTAATACGCTTGTTTATCCACTGCGGCTCCTTTATAAAGACAGCATGGACATACAGGTGGTATTTGTGGCCGACAGCGCCAAGACTGTTAACGCCAGGATGTGGATTTCTGCCAATGACACCGTTAGTGTGCCGCTACGTGGCGAGGGTTTTATCGTCCATGCGGTGAGCGCACTGCAAAAATACGCTCTCTCCGGCAATGCCCTTTTTTCGCTTGAGGATACCGGGCCCGCTGTTGAATTAGGCAAAAGCGGTATCGACGGTTTTACGTCCATGGCAATCCGTCCATCGGATTATATACTGATTGGCGCCGCGCCGGAAGAAACTCAAACCACATTTTATCGCCTGAACGCCAAAAGCGGTGAAGCCTTTAAATTGACAACGGTTCCGTTTGGAGGGTTGGATAAAATCGTTTTCGGGACCGGTTCGGATTTACCCCTGGCCGTCAACAGTCAAAGCGGTGTTCTATATCGGCTGGATCTGATGAACGGGCAAGCGGATTCAATCGGCGTGACGGGTCTGCAAACCCTTAGCGATCTGATGGTCAATCCACAGGACAATAGCTTATGGGCAACATTGGCCGATGGCTCACTTTATACGATCAACAAACAAACGGCGCTGGCCACATTCCAGATACAGAGCGATCAGGGCGATATCCGTGCCGCGGATTTTGACGCAAACGGACAGTTGTTTGCCCTAAGCGGGGTCAGCGGAAATCCAGCGGACCTGTTGAGCATTGACACCCAATCCGGCCAAACGACTTCTTTGGGCCCGCTTGGGGCAGATTTGATTTCGCTGAGCATTGCCGATGCAAATGCCACGGCCATCAACCAGCGGCCAGGCGCATTGCCGCAACAATTCATGCTCCGGCAGAACTATCCCAATCCCTTTAACCCGTTAACGCGGATTGAATTTACATTGCCCCGGAGCGTACATGTAAGTTTGGCGGTATATAATACCGGCGGGCAACAGGTTGCCGAATTGATATCCGCAAATTTAAATGCAGGCAGTTACAGCGCCACCTTCGACGCCTCGGCCCTGGCGAGTGGTGTTTATGTCTATGTATTAAGGGCTGGTACAGATTTTGTTCAATCCAAAAAACTTATTTTACTTAAGTAATTAAAGTCCTCCCGGTTTTTCAGGGTAGCTTGTATGAAGATAGGCCGGCGCGGATTTTGCCCTGCGCCTGCCCATGCTACGCACTCATTGGAAAAGCTTTGAAACAGCTTTCCGATCCGCTTGTTTCCGCCATCGATTATCAGGGGATAGATGTGAAAGAAAATTTGGCCATGGCGTAGGTTTCAATAATGGTAAAAGGATTATTACCCGGATAAAACGAAACCCATAGACAAATCCAAAATATCATTCAAATTCCGTTTCAACCTTTAGCCAGCGCTAATGTAACCGGGATTCATTTTTATTGGCTCTACTGGGTTTTGTGTGGGTAAATACTTAGATAGAAAGAAAATT
>CAYWBI010000233.1:0-5250 GCA_964456445.1 uncultured Calditrichaceae bacterium | reverse complement strand
TTGAAAATAGAGCACGCAAGGGCGATTTTTACAGGCAATCCTAAATGCCGTACGTTTTATGGGCCGTCCTGTTTATATTTTTAATTTTTTTGAACCTATCAGCGCCTGAACAGCCCTTTCCTTAAAAAGTACATAAGAATCGGTACATATCCCAGCCAAACCGGCCGAGGCTCCCGAAGGGACACCACAGCTATGTTGTAGCGAAGCGGAAATCACGAGACCTCGGGGAAATACCGGCTTACCGTACTGCCGGTTTGAAGACTTTTAGTGCCCGGCGCGGTATTTCTATACCTTATTTTGTTAGCATTTAAGGTTTTTCAGTAAGTACAAAATTGTAATATGTAACTGTATCAATTGGACAATAAACATAATCTGAAACCTGATGCTCGTTGCCATTTATATAATACTGGACCATAACTTCATTCACCAAATTTGCTTTTGCATTCACACAATTGAGTGTAAGCGTACCGTCAAGAGTTGATAAACCAATCTCAGGCATATAGATAATTGCGTAATCAACTTCAAAATTTATTTCTGCAGTAACCACTAAAGAAGTAGATTGATATAAAATTACGTTTTCATTAAAAGGTTTTTCCGGAGTTAATCCAAAATATTGTTCAGTAGAATATTTATCTAACCTATTATCACCGTAATTTACATAAAGACTGATGCCATTGGTTCTGCCTTCAATATCATATTCTCCAGAAAAGAAACCATTTTCATTTGTTTTGGTAATTTCTTCTTCATAATGTCGCCACCATCCAGTTTCAGATGGTAAATGAATTACTATTGGCACATTAGGGACTAGCGAATCTCCACTTGCATCATAGACTGTTCCCTTAAATTCTACAATATAATTGTCGGGAGAACAATTAAGTAGGCAGGATACAGCTGTTATAATTAAAAGAATTATCAAATTATTTTTTTGCATCGTTAATCTCTTGATTCTGGAATGCTAACAATATATTAGCGAGATCACTTCTCGCCTTGCTGCCCTAACCTTACGACATAAATATCTTAGTTTCAAATAGGATACTTAAATTTTTTAATCGGGCAAAGTACGCCGAGGCCTTACTTCTAAATTACGGCCGGCCCGGCAATATCCGTAAGCGGCGCAATATCGTGGAAAACCGGTGATTTTTTTTTCCGGCAATAAAATAAGCTTACTACGATGCAACACCTGCCTTTAAAATAGCTCCACCGCATTCCATATTGAAGAGAATCAAGACGACGAACGTATTGTTGACCAGGAATCCGCAATGGCACGTTTTGAGAAAGCCTATCTATTGAAAGCGTTGAAAAAATATAAGTGAAAGAAAATTGAAACGGCCAATGCCTTAAACATTGACCGCTCCAATCTGTTTAAAAAAATTCGTAACTATTCAGCTAAATGACACTTTGTGTTCTAAATTATGACTTCAATGTTAATCGCCAACTTTTTTGATTTCTTTTTTTACCGCCAGGTTGCTATGACGCTAAGCTTTTTTATGATTTTCTTTGCGTATGCGTGCCTTTGCGGTTAGTTATAACGCATTATATGGCTGTAGGCTATCATGGATCCACTTTAGTTTTATACAGCTGAATAGTAACAAAAATTCGTAAGTATGTTTTAAAAATCCCTGTCCCTTTACAAAAACGCACAGGATGAATAGCAAATCACATCAAATCAAGCGTAAAAGAAGCAAAGATATTGCGCCCCGGTGCATAAATGGCGTAATCCGTTCCGCGCACCGAACGGCTTAAATGCTCATAGTAAGCCGTATCCATTAGATTTTTAATTCCAAAAGCCGCATGCAGATTTCCGTAAACCCGGTAACTCAGATTAAAATCAATCAGAAAAAATGCAGGCGACTCTTTTTCGCCAAAGGCCTTGGAGATACGTTTTTGTGCCCAAACATAGCGCAGGGCTATTTCCGGGTACAAGGAATTTTGCAGAAATGCACCACTCAGGGCATAACGCATATCCATGGGGGCTATCTCCGGCAGAGGCCCGTTCCTATCGGTATCTTTTCCATAGGTATAAGCAACATTCAACTGATGCTGGAAAATATCCGTTAATTGTTGCCGGGCGCTTATTTCAAATCCGGCCATAAAAGCGCTCTTTATATTTTCAAAACGCCGTACACCCGGACTGGACGGCATATCCGCTTTAAGCGTATGATCGATTTTGGAAGATATAAAATCTTGCAGGTAAGAATTAAAAATATCCACATTCAGGTTGATCGTCTTTGTTTGATAGCCAAAGGTCAAATCGATCTGATTATTGATTTCCGGCTTTAGCGATGGATTGCCGAGCAACTCATAAGGGTCCACCCCCGTTGGGAAAGAATTGACATAGCGCTCGGCCAAACTTGCGCTGCGTTGGGCGCGTCCCAGCCACAGGCCAATATCCAGACCGTTCTTTAAATGCCGAATACCGCCAATACTTACATTTGGGTTAAACTGCGCTATATCCGTCCGGCCGTTATTGGCCAAAAATGCCGCATCGGGATTGGTGATTTTTGCCCGGTTGTATTCCATGCGGGCCGAGGCCAACAGCTTATAACCGGAAAACAGACGGGTGTATTCCGCAAATAATCCCATGCGGTTTATTTGTCCGCCATTCCATGCGTTGTCATAAAAATGTTTGCCTGCCATGGGGCCCATTTTCACAATGCGCTCACGGGTACCATCGGCAAATTCCACACACATATCGGCTCCGGCATACACTTTGGCATGATTAAACAACCAGGCGCCTTCGGTGCGACCGCCATAACTGAGTGAATGCCCGATGAACTCCGCATCCATCATACGCGGGGTGCGATAATAATTATTCATTTGGTGATTGACCCTTGTATAAAAAAGGCTGCTGTTCCAGGATTTCAAAGCGCCATCTTCAACCCGTGTCTTATGTGTCAGCCGCAGCAAATCACTTTTATCGGAAATCATATCCATAGGCAAGGCAGGAAAATCGGTCTTTCCGGCAACATTATGGCTAAACGATAATATCAGCTGTTGATTTTCCGAAAGCGCATATCCCAGGCGTAGCCCGGCATTTATTCGCTGAAACCCCGCGGGCACATCGTCGCCGTTGCCATCCCTGTAATTATCCCCTTTTGAAAAAGAGCCAAACAGAGCGGCGTTGTATTTTTGTCCGCGAATGCCAACGCTCCCTTCCGAGCGATATATACCGCTATTGCTTTCGATACCTGCGGAAAAACGCCCAAAAAATGTCGGGGAACCGGAAAAACGCAGGGCAGCCGGTTTAAAATTAATGGTGCCGCCAAAGGATGTCCCAAAGCGGAAGGAATGTGGCCCTTTAAGAATTTCCACATGATCCATCATATTCGGCGCCACCTGAGTGGTGGGCGGATCCATCCGGCTGGGCCCGGCGGCCAAGGCAGACTGCACCCCGTCGATCACAATATTCAATTGTCCGTATTTAAAACCACGCATAACCGGGTCCAATCCATACGCGCCGCTTTTACGGATACCGTTCATCACCGGGTTTTGACTTAACAGGGCGCCGGCATCATGGGCCAGTTTTTCCCTTTGCCCGATATCCACCTTTTCCACACCGGCAGATGTGGGACGCATGGCAATAACCGTTACCGGTAACGCCTGAAAAATATCCGGCGCCTTGTAAATAATACCTTTGTGAATTGCATCCTGCAAAGCCACGGGCAACAGGGTCCAATCCCCATACCCCACATGAAACAAAAACAGGGTGTCTGTTTGTGTATAAACCAACGATATCCGGCCATGCAGATCGGATATACCCTGTTTTTGTCCATAACGGAACATGGCGCCGACAATGGGGGCATTATTCGAACTGTCAATTAACTTAACCGAAACCTTCTCCTGGGCATGGGCCGGATTTATAAAAGCACACAGCGCTACCACAATGAAGGACAATAACATTTTCTTCATTTTTAACCTCATTATATTTTATTTTTACACATAATACGGCCTAAATCGCGCTGCTTCTTACGGATGAACGAGCAGAAAAAACGGGATGGGTGTACCGATGCCATTCAATCCTGCTTTAATCCGGGATTGTCCTTCGACAAAAGAAGTGACGCTATAAACCGGCAGAGTTACAGCATATGTGCTTTGGGAGGCGGTGTGGGGATTTCGGACAGAAACTCATAAAAAAAGACATGCCTGTTCGAATAGTTTTGCAGAATCTTTTCAGGAACCGGTAAAGACATTGCCCGATAATCCATCAAGGCAACAGGCAGTTTATCCAGATCTATTTTAGGGGCAGGGACCTGCTCTGGGGAGGTATTCAGATCATTGGCCTTTTGCAATTGCTTGTCCAGATAACACTTGCCATCGCAATGCAGTTGTGGTTTGTCCCTGTTTACACACAGTGTTTGCATGATATAGGCTTTGTTGATCTGATAGCCGATGTATGGGATAAAGGGTTTCAGCAACAGGCTGACATACAGCAGAATAAACCCGGCCCCGGCAAACTTTTTCATAGACATCCGGAATCAATTAAAAGTATGAAATATTAACAAGCGTGAAGATAATGCAATATCCGGAAAAAGAAAAATATTTTTAAAGACAAATTGGTCTTTATTGAAGATTATATGATTCTATGTTATTTTG
Source organism: uncultured Calditrichaceae bacterium (assembly GCA_964456445.1). Lineage (GTDB taxonomy): Bacteria > Calditrichota > Calditrichia > Calditrichales > J004 > CAYWBI01. The sequence continues at coordinate 657 of CAYWBI010000233.1, read as the reverse complement.
TGTTGGTATTTTTACCAAACAATATGTTTTTGCCGCATTGAAGGGTTTGTCCATCTTGGGATTTTAAAAATTATTGTTAACTCTATTAAAAATAATACCCGGTTATTAGGAAAGATGGTTCATTCCTTAGAGTAATAATTCAATGTCCTAATCTAAATCCGATGAATCGGATACCAAGGCATGTTGTCATTGGCCCTGCCCCACGAATAAATTCGTGGGTTAAAAAGATGTTTTAAGAGACTGAAAATAGAGTTAACCCACGATTTTTATCGTGGGGGAAAAAATAGATAAAACAATGAACCGGTTCTCAGGTTTATCTCCCTAAAAAACAAATATCCATCTTTCAAATGGTAAAGAAATTTGACGTGGATTATAACCCGAAATATCTTTTTGATTGGTATGTTAATATATAAATGTCAGGGCTCCGCCCCTATTGTATTTTCACCATTTGATCAGCTACGAAGATTAAGGGGCTAACGCCCCAAATCAAATAAGACTATGAAAAATGATAGTACATAAAGTAACTGGGGCGTAGCCCTGAAATCTTTTCGTAGAAAAAAATGATAATACAAAAGGTAAAATAGGGGCGTAGCCCTAAAATCTTCGTAGAAAAAAATGATAATACAAAAGGTAAAATAGGGGCGTAGCCCTGAAATC
>CAYWBI010000232.1:0-5332 GCA_964456445.1 uncultured Calditrichaceae bacterium | reverse complement strand
TAAGTTTTTAGAAATTTCCCGTGAACTGTTTGTTAATTCTATAGCGGATAATGTCTTCAATCATTCATTTATCCAAGGGAGTTACCATGAACAAATTATTTCGTTTCGTCGGCGTAGCATCATTTATTTTGATACTATGGTCCTGTAATGGACAGAGTGGCCTGAACCCAGCTTCATCACCGGATGTTGCCCGGCAACAGCAAAGCGATGCACGATTCGGTGCTTCCCTGTCCGGTCTTGCATCTCAGGGCTACACCTATGAAGTAACCATCGAAAATTTAACACCGGCTACAGCGCCCGGCGCAAGCCAGCCTTTCTCTCCACCGGTTTTGGCGACCCATGCCAGAATCGTTCACATTTTTAAAACCGGTCAATATGCATCCGGGGAACTGGCTCAATTAGCCGAAGACGCCGTAAGCGCCCCACTAGTGAAAAGCCTGAACAATACCGTGGGCGTCAATGCTGTTGCCCAGGGCAACGGGGTAATTTTCCCCGGTTCTTCCAGCAGAATAACCATCAATGCCATACCGGGTTTTCTCCACCTTTCTCTGGTATCAATGATGGTTAATACCAATGACGCCTTTGTTGGCCTCGATGATGTTCATCTGCCCATCCGTGGCAGCAAAACGGTTTATCTTCATGCCTATGACGCCGGATCGGAAAAGAACACCGAACTGGCTGCCAATATCCCGGGCCCATGCTGTGGCAGTCCTCTTATCCGGGTCCCGACACATGAAAAAATTAGTCGTCATGCCGGAATCCTTGGCGTGGGCGATCTCGATCCTGCGGTTTTTGGCTGGAATGATCCGGTTGCAAAAGTGACCATTACACGGGTTCAATAATTTCCTGTCCTGAATACAATTTTTCGGAAAAACAAATCCCTTCAATTTAATTGGAATAATTGGAGGGTTTTATCCTTTTTAATAGATTGTTTTTTATCTTTCGGAAAGTTTTAAGTTAATTTCGATATTAAGCAGGGAGATACAATCGGTCTTGTTGGGTTTATCCAAATATAAAGAAACCAACAATATAATTTTCAGCGGATTAAAATAAAACACCTGCTTTCAATATAAACCCAGAATCATCAACAGGAAAAGATATGCCGGACAAAAAAATTCTTATCATCGAAGACGATCCAAAAATCATTGAACTTGCATCGCTGCATCTAAAGGATGCCGGATTCATTGTTGAACAGGCCGTCAATGGGTTAAAGGGACTGGAAATGGCCCTTTCGGAGAAATACCATTTGATTATCCTTGATCTTATGTTGCCTGGCATGGACGGGATGGAAGTGTGTAAACGGATTAAAGAGACCCGTCGTTATCTGCCCGTAATGATGCTTACCGCCCGTTCCGAAGAAATCGATAAAGTTCTTGGTCTTGAAGTGGGCGCCGATGATTATCTTACAAAACCTTTTGGTATTCGCGAGTTTATCGCCAGGGTTAAAGCAATCTTACGTAGAGTTGAACTGGAAGATGAAAAAAATAAGGCCGCGGAACATTCTAAACTTATCGAATATCCCGGTTTACGTATAGATATCGAAAAACATGAAGTCCGTATCGATGGCAGGAAAGTGGAACTGACTGCAAAAGAATTTGATCTGCTTACGTTGTTTGCCTCCCACCCCGGCAACACATATAACAGGGAGCGTCTTCTTGGACTGATCTGGGGCTATCAGTATGAAGGCTATGAACATACCGTAAGTTCACATATGAACCGTTTACGGAACAAAATTGAAAAGGACCCCGCCAATCCAAAATTGATAAAAACACTGTGGGGTGTAGGTTATCGTTTTGAGATCCCTGGAGAATAGAAGATGAAAAATATATTTACAACTTTTTACAGCAAAATTTCAATTATATTTCTGGCATTGCTGCTTATCCTTGGTGCTGCGTTTTTCTTTATTACCACCCGGGCCTGGCAGGAATACCAGTTGCAAACCGACCAGGAACTCAACACCCATCTGGCCAGGGATATGGCGGCAGATTTTGCCCCTGCGCTAAAAGAAAAACTGGATCTGGACGCCGTAAAGCACATGATCCACTATATGATGGTGCTCAACCCAAAAGTGGAAATTTATATCCTGGATGGCGCAGGTGAAATATTGGCCTTTTTCGCCACACCGGATAAAAAAGTGAAGGCACGGATCGTTGATACCGATCCCATACTTGATTTTATTGAAGGGAAAAAACCTTTCCCCATTCTCGGCGCTGACCCGCGCCATCCCGAGTTACAGAAACCTTTTTCTGCTGCTCGATTAAAGATTGGTAAGAATATTAGTGGTTATCTTTATGTTATAATCGGTTCGGAATTGTATGCTTCTGCCGCGCAAACCGGCCGGGGGATTTTCGTTACCGCTACCATAACACGGGGGATACTGATCACATTATTTCTTGCGGCAATTAGCGGGTTGATCATATTTAGATTGCTCACCCGACGCCTGCGTCAGATGCAGGGAGTTGTCAATCGCTTTGAAAACGGTGATGCATCGGTGCGGGTAGCAGTATCCAGCAATGATGAACTGTCCGAACTTGGGACGTCCTTTAACCACATGGCCGACACCATCAACAAACAAATCAGCGAGTTAAAAAAAACCGATCGTTTACGCCGGGAACTTATCGCCAATGTTTCACATGATCTGCGCAGCCCATTGGCGGCAATACGGGGCTATCTTGAAACCATTCAAATAAAAGGTATAAGCCTGTCCGACGAGCAGCGTAACAAATATATAGATATTCTACTGGATTCAACATTGAGTCTGGAACGTTTAGTCAATCAGCTTTTTGAACTTTCCAAACTCGATGCGCAACAAATTGAACCGGTTTGTGAACCCTTTTTGTTAAAGGATTTTATCTACGATGTGGTCATGAAATTTCATCCTCGTGCCGAAGCGGCGGGGATACGTTTAACGGTGGACATTAAAAATGGACTGCCTCAGGTGTATGCAGATGTTGCGCTGATCGAACGTGTGATTTCCAATCTGATCGATAATGCCTTGCGTTATACACCAACAGGGGGCGATGTGAAAATTATTGGTGAGGCTTTCGGTGACACAATCCGCGTACGGGTGGAAGACAGCGGTCCGGGCATACCGGCCGCCGACATCCCGCTTATATTCAACCGCTTTTACCGTGTTGAAAAAAGCCGTTCAGGTCAGGGCGGCGGTACGGGCCTGGGGTTGGCCATCGCAAATAAAATTATGCAGTTGCACCAGAGCGCCATCGAAGTAAATAGCGAACTAAAAAAGGGCAGCGCTTTTAGTTTTAACTTAAAAACATGGAACCCCGGACAAGTTTAGACGGTTTTTATCAGAGCAGATCCACATCTGTAATTATTTCCAATGTGGCCGGCCCCTCATGGGCCATTATCTTTTGCATCGCCGCGTCCAGTTCTTGCTTATGGCTGACCCGGATGCCCAATGCGCCACAGTTATTGGCATAATCGGCAAAATTGATATTATGTAAATCTGTTTTCCAAACATCAAAGTGTCCGGCCCTTTGTTCCTTGGATATCTTCCCCAACTCGCTGTTGTTCAATAAAATATGTTTTATGGGCATACGGTATTTTACCGCGGTCATAACTTCACCCATATATTGTACAAAACCGCCATCGCCGCTTACAGCCACGATTGGCCGGTCGGGAGCCGCTGCCCAGGCGCCCATTGCCGCCGGATACGCAAAACCAATCGAACCCAGATAACCGCTCATAAGAATGGATTGGGCCTCCGGTTCAAAATACCGTCCAAAGGAATAGGCATTGTTTCCAACGTCAACCGCAATAACCGCATTGCCCGGTACAAAACGGTTCATAGCGTCAAAAACAACTATTGAACTCACGCCATGTCCATGATCGTCATTTAGTCGTTTCTTTTTTTCATCCTGCCATATTTTTCGCCGGATATTGATCTCCGGACATTGGTCAACGGTATTCAGCTTGCCGCCAAGCTTATTTTTAAACAGTTCTACCGTCACCCCGATCTCGCCCCATAAGGCCGCATCCACTTTATGAAATTTACTAAGCGCGAGCGGATCAAAATCCACCTGGATAAGGGGTTTTTTAGGCGTAATCCCGGTGTGATTGGAAAAAGATGCGCCCAATACACAAATCAAATCGGATTCGTTCATAAACCAACTGGCGATAGGTGTGCCGCTTCGTCCCAGAACGCCACAGGATAGCCGGTGTCCATCGGGAATCAGTCCCTTGCCTTTAAAAGTTGTCAGAACCGGCGCATTGATACTTTCGGCAAATGCTATAATCTCCGGCATATTGAAACGCGCGCCATGTCCTACAATTATCACCGGACGCCGTGATTTTTTAAACATAGCAAACGCCTTGTCCATCATAGCCGCGGGCGGGGAAATCTCCTGTGCCGTTATACGGCCTCCGGGTTGTCCTGCTTCTATATCCGGCACTTCCACCACCTGTATTTCATCCGGAAAAGTCAGATGGGAAACATCACGCCGCAGGATGGCATGTTTTACGGCCAGGGCCGCCAGCTCCGCATATTGGCTGTCCCGTTGAACCCTCTGATTAAATTCAGCAACCGTGTCAAACGCACGAACCAGATCCACTTCCTGGAAATTACCCGTCCCTACAACTTGTGTGGCAACCTGCCCCGTTAAGGCCAGCAAAGGTGCCCGATCCACTTTGGCGTCCCACATACCGGTAAACATATTGGTCGATCCCGGACCTGCGATGGCGAAACAGCCCGCCGGTTTACCGCTTAGTTTTCCATAAGCCGATGCGGCAAATGCCCCGGCACCTTCATGTCGGATACCGATAAATTTTAATTTTCCTTGTCCCTCGGCGCGGCGCATAGCGTCGGCCAAACCAAGATTTGAATGACCAACCATTCCAAACACGGTGTCCACGCCGAAATTAACCAATGTTTCCACCATCACATCGCTGACTGTGCGCACATGCGGTTTTTCGTTTTCAACTCCTACATAGATTCCGTCTTCGCGTTCTTCCACGGGATAAGTGTCTATTCCATCGTCAAAGCCGCCGGGGGGCAGACCGGTGCAGGGGTGATAATCCCAACCATGCCAGGGGCAACGCAGCCAACCTTTTTCGATGGCGCCTTCCCCCAGAGGTCCACCCTGATGCGGACATTTGTTTTGCAGTGCGCTGAATTTGCCATCAAAATGGGTAAGTGCTATACCGGTATGCCCGGCTGTTACCGTAGTGACCCGGCCTTCCGGTAGTTCCTTTAAGTTCCCGAGCACCTTGTACCAGGTTAATTCTTTTTTTTGTGACATGTTTTTCTCCCTTGAAGTATTATTTTTCAAAATGTATTGACAGTGCCGCCTTTTTTGGAACGCATCGACTGTGT
>CAYWBI010000231.1:0-5355 GCA_964456445.1 uncultured Calditrichaceae bacterium | reverse complement strand
GTGCAGGTCAAAACCGGACATCGTGTTACACAAATAGAAGCAAATAAAGTTATACTTGAATCAGCGGACGGTGAAAAAACAATCGAGACCCAGGCCGTTCTGTGGACGGCAGGTGTGCAGGCATCGTATTCATCTGCTTTGTTTAAGCAAGCCGATAAAATTGACTTCGACAGAATGGGCCGAATAAAAGTGGATAAGGATTTAAGTATCCCGGGTTTCAATAATGTTTTTGTTTTGGGTGACCTTGCCTTTTCTCCTCAGGAAGACGGTCGTCCCTTGCCTGGCGTGGCTTCTGTGGCCATACAACAGGGACGTTATATAGCACATCGAATCACCCACGCTATAAAAGATGAAAAGCCGGCCCCTTTTCGCTACTTTAGCAAAGGTCGAATGGCTGTAATCGGCAGAAATGCCGCCATTGCTGAATTTGGCTCAATTCGATTAAGTGGTTTCCCGGCCTGGTTGGTGTGGGTATTTATCCATATTGCCTATTTAATCGGGTTCCAAAATAAAATGATGGTGATGATAAATTGGGCCTGGTACTATTTTCGTCAAAAGGTGTCCGCGCGTATTGTCTTTGGATGTGAAGACAAGGATATCAGCCATCCCATTCCAAAATGCCCGGAATAGATATTGACTTCCCTTGTCACGCTGTGACGGTTTGATCAATTAAAAACAAAAGGATGCAAAAAATGACTATCGACCCGGTATGTGGAATGTCCGTTTATGAACAGGCAATCAATGCAATCAATATAGAGCGTAACGGTAAAAAATTTCATTTTTGTACAAACCTTTGCGGGATACAGTTTGAAATGAAACCGGATAAATTCCTTTCCAAAGAATGGCAGGAACAGATACGGTTAGGCGAAACAAAAACCCAAAATGCATTATAAGGAGGAAAAATGTCGGAAAAACTTATTTGGTTTATTTGGTCTTTGGCACTCATCGTGTGCTGGCTGATAGTTTACCTACTCTATAAAGACGGCAGGAAACGTATGCTGTGGGCGAGTCTTTATACAATGCCATTCGGGTTAACAGAACCTTTGTTTGTACCGGAGTACTGGAATCCGCCTTCGCTTTTTGACCTGGCACAAAACACCGGATTTGACATCGAAAGTTTGATTTTTTGTTTTGGAATTGGCGGTTTGGGTGTTGTTCTATATGATTTCATATTCAAAGTACAGCATACCTCCATGAGCATTGATGAAAAGAGTAAAGTACGGCATCGTTTCCATTTTTGGGTTCTGATCTCCCCTATTATACTTTTCCCATTTTTCTATTTTTCTTTCGGCTGGAATGTTATTTATGTTGCAACATTTACCATGTTTCTTTCAGCAATTGCAGCCTTATGGTGCCGTCCGGATTTAAAAGCCAAAATTTGGGTTAGCGGGTTAATTTTTACCCTTTTTTATTTGGTCTATTTCCTAACACTCATAAGTATTTCCCCGGGTTATGTGGATCGGGTTTGGACTCTAAAAGCAATTTCAGGAATTGAGCTGCTGGGTATCCCCATCGAGGAGTTAATATTTGCCTTTACCTTCGGAATGCTTTGGGCCAGTTTTTATGAGCACATTTCCTGGCACAAAATTCAATACGCCACTAAAAAATGGTAGTGTCAAAAGTTATATGAAAAAATGAAAAGTGAAAATTATCATATCTTCCATGTGGCATCGAAGATATTTACTGGCCAAGACCCCATCACGAACCAGAAACAGGAAAATAAATAATACCAAAAGAACAACAAAAAATATATTCCGGGCAAACTCTCATGGAGGGATGGTGATGGTGCATTTACCTATTCAAAATCATAGATAGACATGGTAGTGAAATATATATTGAAGCAACCGGAACATCACAGGAAACAATCATTCAAAGATAAATATTTGTTGTTTTTAAAGAACTTTGACGTGGATTATAACCTGAAATATCTTTTTGAATAGTATGATAATGTATAAATGTCAGGGCTCCGCCCCTATTGTATTTTCACCATTTGATCAGCTACGAAGATTAAGGGGCTAACGCCCCAAATCAAATAAGACAATGAAAAATGATGGTACAGAAGGTAAATCAGGGGCGTAGCCCTGAAATCATAAATAAAAAACAAGGCAAATACATACACACAATATGTGTTTTCGGTAAAAGGGATAACGCCCCTTAGATAAAAACCTACAGGGAGAATAAAATGAAAAACATTAAATCCAACACTCTTGCACTAATGAGTTTTCTGGCCATTAGTTATCTCGTATGTGTTTCCACAGCATTTATTTTACCATCGGGATATACGATGGCCCCGTTTTTGGAAAGTATCCTGCCGGGCTTTAAATGGATAAGCTTTTCTTCATTTATCTATGGTCTTATAGACAGTGTACTTATCGGCGCATATACCGGGCTTGTCTTTACGCCCATATATAACTTTTTTAATAAAGAGTAAAGAAACACCGTTTCAATATATATGCCGGATGTTGGCTGATTTTTATTTTGCATGCAGACCACACTCTGTTTTTTGCAAGCCGGGCCACCGGCCGGACCGTCCACTGCCCCGGCTGGTACATTGCAAACAACCCAGTGATTCGTAGCCCTTGTCAATAAGCGGATGAAGCGGGATTGACAGCTTTTTCAATCGCTGTAAGACATGATTTGGATTCTCATCAAAAAGCGGGTTAAATTTGAGTATGGAATCGCCTTTTTCAATGATTGAAAGTTTTTCCCTGGTGGGTGCCTGAACGGACATCAAACCCGTTACCCAAACCTTGAACTCTTTTTTCAGTATGTCCAACGGTTTTACCTTATTTAAGTTACAGCAGGCGTCCGCATCGCTTTCCCAGAGTTTTTCATACTCGGTATATGAATGATCTTTAAAGTTAGGCTTCACCTCTACAATGTTTAATTTTAAAAACTCCGCCAGTTCATCCCGGTATTTAAGCGTAGTACTAAAATGAAATCCCGTATTTAAAAAATATATGTCGGGCTTGTTGCTGCGTTGGCTTAAATGATAAAGCAGAAAGCCGGCCGTAGCGCCAAAGGAAGAAGTTACCAATATTTCATCGGCCGGGTAACAGTTAAAAATAAAATCCAGACGCTCGGAAATTGTAAGTGCATTTAAGGTATCGTTTGAACCTGTTATAGGCATACGTTTTTCACAGAATAATTATACAAGGTATGGAATATAAAAGCATAATGACGGTACAAATTATGCAGTATTAAAAGATTTAATTTATTTCTGAAGGAGCTTAAATTCAAATTTATTAGCAATCGTCAAAGAAGTATAATAAGCCTTCAGCCCATTCCAATTCCCAGCCCCGTAATTTCACTTATTCTGCTACTGCTCTTCTTTCCAATTGTAAAAATAATACCGCATAGCTATATTTACATGAAACATTATAATATAATCCGTTCAGTCTGATTTTATGAATACGGATATTTTGGCATCAGCACACGCATCATAAAGGAGCGCATACAGTGGCATCAGATCAAAGCTTTGTGGATTTTATCGTTGACCAGGCAAGCGATGCCGGCGAAATAACTTACCGGAAAATGTTTGGCGAATACGGGCTGTATTGCGATGGGAAAATCGTGGCGCTTATCTGTAACAACCGTCTTTTTGTAAAACCCACCGAACAGGGCAGGAATTTTATCGCCGACGTAAACGAGGCCCCGGCCTATCCCGGCGCCAAGCCAAGTCTGCTTATCGAAGAGCGAATCGAAGACCGCGCATGGTTGGCTCAGTTAATCCGCATCACCTGCAATGCATTACCAAATCCAAAACCCAAAAAGAAAAAGAAAAAACCGTAACGGCCGCCGGCCGGATGTAATAACTTATCCAGCGAACACTAAAACCATCCGTCCTGTTTTATCCTATATCCATCGTTAAAAACCATCCAATTAGTATTTGTTTTGCATTCAATAATTATGTAACTAAACCCCAAAACAACGCCTATCAAATGTATAAAAGGAGATAAGATGAAGACGTACACGTTCGTCATTTTGAGCGCACTGGCCCTACTGCTTTATTCCTGCAAAAACAGCAATAAATCGACGGCTAAGGTAAATAAGCAGGGACAAACCTATACGGTACAAAGCGGCAAAAGCAGTGTTAATTGGACGGCTTACAAAAAATCAACAAAAGCCCCGGTTCACGGCACATTTAAACCCTCCGGCACAGATGCCCCATCCTTTGTAAAAAAATCTTCCCCGGCTGCTACGGCCATTGGCGCAGCGGATGGCCTGGAGTTCAGCATTCCGGTTATGGAAATTTTTTCCGGTAATGAACAACGGGACAATATTTTACGTACATTTTTCTTTGGTCTGATGAAAAATACCGTTCAGTTACAGGGTACGGTTCATGTGGACTCCGCCGGTACAAGCACGGGAACCGTCGATATCAGCATGAATGGTGAACAACATAGCATTCCGGTAACATTTACCGTTAATAACGATACGCTGAGTTTAAAAGGTCATATGAATTTGGATGACTGGCATGTCAGCGCTGCAATGGAAAGTCTCAATAAACACTGCAAACTCCAGCATACCGGTGCCGATGGCAAAAGCATCACCTGGTCGGATGTGGACCTGAATGTGAACACCGTCCTATCGGTAAAATAGAAATTCGTTTTCACGAAGAATAATAATACAACCGCGCTGCTTGTGCTGTCAATTTTGGAGTATGGATATCAGGGCGGTTTTTTCAACAAGGAAACCGGATGAAAAAGATATTAGCTTTCGGTGCAAGCAGCAGCAAGACATCCATCAATAAAGAGCTTGCCCGATACGCTGCATCCCAAATAGCCGACTGCATACCTGCCCTGCCCGATCTCAATGATTTTGATATGCCTGTATTCAGTGTGGACCGCGAAAAAGACGAGGGGATACCGCAGGCCGCTCATCGATTTAAAACACTTATCCGTAATGCCGATGGAATCATTATTTCCCTGGCGGAACATAATGGCAGCTATAGCGCTGTTTTTAAAAATTTACTGGACTGGATATCGCGTATTGAAAAAAGTACCTGGCTGGATAAACCGATGTTCCTTATGGCTACATCTCCCGGCGGACGGGGCGGTCAGTTTGTTTTAGCTGCGGCTACCAGTCGCTTCCCGCATATGGGCGGTAAAATTGTAGCCCGTTTTTCATTACCATCTTTTAATGAAAATTTCACGGCGGAAACCGGTATCACAGATCAAACACTGAATACCGATTTTAGGCAACAGCTTGATCGGTTTATGCTTGAAATCTGATCCGATTTATGTAACACCTTGATTACGGCGTTGCGGTTGCCAGATCAAATACGGGAAATATAAACGAACGTACACGGTGCGGCGGCGGGTTACTCACCGCCATCCGGAGAAAATTATATTA
>CAYWBI010000230.1:0-5360 GCA_964456445.1 uncultured Calditrichaceae bacterium | reverse complement strand
TAATTTGGGTTAAAGGTAAATCCTATGGTCATATGATACGAACTTTAAATAGTGTTAAGCATTTGAGCAATATATGGTAAAGAAGGGCGGGATTAAATAAAATCCTATTTTGTACCGGTATGGGAAGACGGTAAATCCCACTGAGTACACTTGCCAATAATATACCGCCTTTTTCTTTTCTGTTGAGGATTTCATTCAACCGTTGGATCGGTTACGGAACTTTACGGTGAAGTTTGGCCGGCATACTTCCGGCGGGTTTAACCGGAACTTATAAGAGGTGGGTTGTCGGTGTTTCGTGTTTGTCCAAACAGCATCAGCGGTTTGTCATCATCATGACCATGAATCATCTTTACAAAATGCAAACCCAGCTTTTCCAAAAGATGGATGGAGCGTTGATTCGCTTCGATGGTGATGGCCAGGACTTGTGGAATCCCCAATCTTTTTTCTGCATCTTTTAATACCGCCCGGGAAGATTCAAAGCCATAACCCAAACCCTGAAATGCAGGTAATAAGGCAAAACCGATATCAGGATGATCCAGCTCATCGCGTTTTAGCAGACCACACATTCCAATAGGCTCTGATGTTTCCCGAAGCTGCAATTTATATAAGCCGAATCCGTGTTGCTTATAGCTGATAAGTGGACCGTTTATCAAATAGTTACGGGCATCTTTTAAATTATAGATATGGCGGTCACCAATGTACTTGAGCCAGGATGGGGTATTGACCAATTCCAGAATAAAATGGTTGTCGCTTAAATCGAATTCGGAAATTGTCAGGCGATCGGTTTGAATTATGGGCATGTTTATATTCTTTCCAATTATTTGTATTATTTAAGCTTTTTGGATTTTAGCACTGCTTCATCAATATTTATTTTGTATTACTCGGTCAGATTTTTACCTTCTGCAAATGTAATCCTTTTTTAACCTTATAACAAAATATGGAGCAGATGATGATTAAGAGAAAGATGCGGAACGTGGAAGCCAAAGCAGTGACAGCAGCGGAAAAGACAACCATCCAGGTTCTGATCGGGCCTGATGAGGCCCCGCATTTCGCCATGCGACGTTTTGTGATGCAGCCCGGTGGCTTTATGCCGTTGCATACCAACCAGGTTGAGCATGAGCAACTGGTGCTTGGCGGACGCGCTTCTGTGGTGATTGGAGATAAAACCTATGAAATGCAGAAAGATGATGTGGTCTTTATCCCACAAGGCGTAGTGCATAGCTATAGCACAATCGGTGATGATGCATTCGAGTTCCTCTGTCTTGTACCAAACGAAACGGATAAAATTACGATCATCGGCAAGGACAAAAATACATGAAATATGTGGGCGCCCATGTGAGCGCGGCCGGTGGCGTGGAAAAGGCGCCGCTTAATGCGCGGGCCATTGGAGCGAAAGCTTTTGCTCTGTTTGTAAAAAACCAACGCCAATGGCAGGCCAAACCACTTAATCCGGCGAGCATCGATGCATTTAAACAAAATTGCAGCGATTTGGGTTATAAGATGGATTTTGTTTTGCCACATGACAGTTATCTGATCAATTTAGGTCACCCGGAACCACAGGGCATGCAAAAATCCCGTGATGCTTTTTTAGATGAAGTGCAACGCTGCGCGCAACTTGGGATAAAAATGATCAATTTTCATCCCGGCAGTCATCTTAAAAAAATAAGTGAAGATGCATGTTTGCTGCGGATAGCCGAATCCTTAAACCATACGTTGGAACAAACCAAAGGTGTAACATTATTAATCGAAAACACCGCGGGGCAGGGCAGCAATGTCGGTTATAAGTTTGAACATCTGGCGCAGATCATCGATAAAGTGGAAGACAAAACGCGGGTCGGCGTTTGTCTGGATACGTGCCATGCCTTTGCCGCAGGCTATGATATGCGCAACGCCGATACGTTCGACGTGGTATTCAAATCTTTCGAAACAATTGTAGGTTTTAAATATTTGAAAGCGCTGCACATAAATGATTCTAAAAAGGAATTCGGCAGCAGGGTGGACAGGCATGAAAGTCTTGGTATGGGGTTGATGGGTCCTGAACCGTTCCGGCTTATTATGAAGGACGCTCGTTTTGACGACTTGCCGCTGATCCTAGAGACGCCGCGTCAGGAAATTTGGGCGGAGGAAATAAAATGGTTGAACAGCCAGTAATATGCATAATTAGTCTGAGTGTCCCAGCCATGCGTTTGTATCCGGCCACAAGGGGATAAAATGAATTTTAAAAAACTATTATTGGTTTTATCAGGCGTCGCAATAGTCGCTCTTTTGTTTTTCTTTTTCATGGTGCCCGGGAGGGCGCACGACCGTTCACGTGGATGCGGATCATTTGCCTTTATTGACCGCTGAATTATTAAAGGCCGGTTTCTCTAAAACCGATATTGCTAAAATCATGGGTGAGAATTTTATTGCCCTGCTTATTAAATCGCTCCCCTGAAGACTTTGGTGGCCGATCGAGGGGCAAAAAATAGTGAAACTTTTTAAGTTTGATGGTTAGGGATTTTAAAAATCTTGTACCGTGTGTGGAATTGGGGTTGTAGGTTCAATATCGGCTTACACAAAAAGAATAATGAACCTTTCTTTTTTATCCAATTATCGAGCGTATGCATCTTTAACGATAAAATATTTTGTATTGGTTTGCCAAGTCTGTAAATTTTACCCTGTTAAAAAAGGAGACGACATGAACTTTGGTTGGACAGAATTAATAATCATTCTCTTTATTATCATATTGATGTTTGGGGCCAAACGCCTGCCCGAATTGGCAAAAGGTCTTGGCGACAGTATTAAAAATTTTAAAGAAGGCGTTTCCGGCAAGGACGAAAACAAAAAGTCAGAATAGGCTGACATATCGTTCCACAAATACGCCATGAAATAAAGCTTCCATTTTCCCCTCTGCCAAATCAGGCATAGATATATAATTATTTCCCTTTGGTATTCTATTTGCATTAAATCACGCCGATTAATAAAAATCCCCGATTGTAATTGTCAGCTAAACATGGCGAACAACGGCGTAGGAATATAGAAAAGGAGAATAAAAAATGAATTATGAAAAATTTACAATAAAAGCACAAGAGGCAATCACCGCTGCCGGCGAGTTTGCCCGTAAAAACGAAAATCAGCAAATTGAGCCCATACATTTATTACATGGCCTGCTTGTTGATCAGAGCGGAGTTGTGCCTGCAATCCTGAAAAAAATGAATATCAATATCGAAGCTTTTACAAGTAAGCTAAACCAAAAATTAAACCAGGTGCCGCGTGTATATGGCGGGGCACAGGGACAAAGTTATTTAAGCCGACCATCGGGGAATGTGTTGGATGCGGCCGAAAAAGAGGCTACGGCCTTAAAAGATGATTTTATAAGTACGGAACACATTTTGCTGGCGCTGACCAATAGTGATATCTCTGAATTGTTAACGGTAAATGGTATTGAGAAAAATGCCATTCTTACCGTATTAAAAGATATTCGTGGTAATCAACGTGTAACCGACCAGAGCCCGGAGGCCAAATATCAGGCGCTTGAGAAATATGGGCGGGACCTGACCGAGCTGGCCCGTAAAGGAAAACTGGATCCTGTTATTGGCCGGGATGAAGAAATTCGCCGGGTACTACAAGTGTTGTCACGCCGGACAAAAAACAACCCGGTGCTGATTGGCGAGCCGGGTGTGGGCAAGACCGCTGTGGTCGAAGGCATTGCCTTTCGTATTGTCAGTGGTGACATCCCGGAAAATATGAAGGATAAAAAGGTTGTAGCGCTGGATATGGGCGCTTTGATCGCCGGAGCTAAATTCCGTGGTGAATTTGAGGAACGGCTAAAGGCCGTTTTAAAAGAAGTGACCAGTTCCGAAGGGAAAGTGATTTTGTTTATTGACGAGCTTCATACCCTGGTCGGAGCGGGTAAAACGGAAGGTGCGATGGATGCCTCCAATATGCTCAAACCGGCACTGGCGCGGGGCGAACTGCATACCATTGGCGCCACAACGCTGGACGAATATCGTTTATACATCGAAAAGGACGCTGCGCTTGAGCGCCGTTTCCAACCGGTGATGATTGATCAGCCTTCGGTTGAAGATACGATCTCAATCCTGCGTGGGCTTAAGGAAAAATATGAGATTCATCATGGTGTACGTATCCTGGATTCGGCCATCGTGGCCGCATCGGTCTTATCCGATCGTTATATAACCGATCGTTTTTTACCGGATAAGGCTATCGATCTGATTGATGAGGCCGCATCAAAATTACGAATAGAAATAAATTCCATGCCGGAGGAATTGGACGATGTGCTGCGTAAGATTAAACAATTGGAAATTGAGGCCGTGGCGCTAAAGAAGGAAAAGGATAAGGAGTCGAAAGAGCGACTGGAAAACGTAAAGCGCGAAATCGCGAATTTAAAAGATGGTTCAAAAAACCTGGAACTGCAATGGCGGACAGAAAAAGACATCCTTGGGCAGATTAACGCCCTAAAGGAGGCCCTGGAAAATTACAAAACCGAGATGGAGCAGTTGGAGCGTCAGGGAGCGCTGGATAAAGTAGCGGAAATCCGTTACAGCACCATACCGCAAACCGTTGAAAAAATAAAAAAGCTTCAACAGCATCTTGCCAATGTCCAAAAAGGCCATAAAATGCTGAAGGAAGATGTGGAAGATGAAGATATAGCCCAGGTAATATCCAAGTGGACGGGCATCCCTGTACGCAAAATGCTCGAAGGTGAAAAGGAAAAACTGCTCAAGATGGAGCAGGTATTAAACCAGAGAGTGGTTGGGCAAAGAGAAGCTATCGAGGCGGTTTCCAATGCGGTACGTCGTTCCCGCGCAGGGTTAAGCGATCAAAACAGACCGCTCGGTTCTTTTATATTTTTAGGCTCCACTGGTGTGGGTAAAACTGAATTGGCGCGCGCACTGGCCGGATTTTTATTTGATGATGAATCAAATATGGTACGTATCGACATGTCTGAATATATGGAACGCCATTCGGTTTCCCGTCTGATCGGTTCCCCTCCCGGCTATGTGGGCTATGAAGAAGGTGGACAACTGACCGAACAGGTACGACGGAAACCCTATTCGGTTGTTTTGTTGGATGAAGTCGAAAAAGCACATCCGGAAATATTTAACATTCTGTTGCAGGTTTTGGATGATGGACGGTTGACCGACAACAAAGGCCGGACGGTAAGTTTTAAAAATACGATTATCATTATGACATCAAACCTTGGGTCGGAATTTATACGGGACATGGCCGCGAAAAACACCGGTGAAAAAATAGAAGTTGTATATCAGCAGATGAAGGAAAATGTGCTGCAGTTGCTGAAAAAATCCCTAAGACCGGAATTTTTAAACCGCGTGGATGATATTATTGTGTTCCACCCGCTG
>CAYWBI010000229.1:0-5440 GCA_964456445.1 uncultured Calditrichaceae bacterium | reverse complement strand
GCAGATAACGCATGGTGGCCATGGTGCCAAATACCGTTCCAAGGCTAAACTGAGGCGCGGCCAGCGGTACATAATCCAACTGGGCCAAATCGCCAAAACCTCCAATTTGTAGCTGGACATCCTGATCGGGCACGGTTACACTCTGATTTGTGGAAGGATCATTGATGCTTTGTCCCGGAAAATGAACGGTAAAATAATCATCGGTTGCCCCGATAATGGTAGCGCCCTCCATGCCGACGCTAAAGTTTTGTGAGACAAACAGACTGACCATGCTATTTTGCTGGTCCTGCGAAAGCTTGTTCCAATCGCTGCTATTGTTGGATAGTATTTGCCGTGCCTGGTCCTGTGAAAATCGAAAACTGCCCGAATTGGAGAAATGGGTTGCCGAACCGGGAAACTTTGCCGCCATGGCCACAAAGCCAAACTCAATATCAAACCCCAGGACGTCATCGTCGGCCGCACGATGAAACCAACCGGCGTTGAGATCGGCGCCAAAACCGCTTGCAACCGGGTCCAGATAATTGCGGGCGGCATCTTCGGAAAGGCTTTGCAGTGTTTCTTCCAGCGTTCCCGAAGTTTGGGCAAAAAGCGGGATTGAAAAGAAAAAAACAAGGATTATAATAATAGAACGCATACGACCTCCCTGGAATAGATAGTAAAAGTATGATTTAAATTTCCAATATTTTCTATCTCGTCCAATTTAATGCTAACCCAAATTTAGCATTAAATATGGCCAAACTGTGGAGACTTATAAAATAAGACCGGCCAAAGGGTTCATATTTCTCACAGGCCCTTGACCGGACAATGGCATCCGGGAACAAGATATAACATTTTCGGGCGTAAACCAACAATGGCCGGCACATACATGAAACCACTGCTGTCCAAAACAATCACTATTTAGGACAAATTTTGTTGTAATTGCTGAACTTAGATACCATAAAAACGCATTTCTCGGACAAGTCTCTACTTTTTGAGTTTTTATGCTGTCCAAGATATTTAAGGACGACTTACGACTTTGGTCAAAAAGAGCCTCATATATCAACGTTTGGGCACATTATTTTAAGTTTAAAATGCAAAGACATAAATATGCAGTCCAAATTAATATATGGAATTTCTTATTTTGGACAAGTATGATATGAAACATAAAAGAAGCAGTATGAGCGAGACAAACATGCTGTGTGATAAACCGCCGGTACAGTTTATTTCCGAATTGTGCTTCAATCTTCCCCGCGACCGGGCGCATGACCTGCAGTACCTCCCTTTACCCGATAAGCGGCAAACAAGGGAAATTCAAAAAGAACCGACAAAAACAAACTTTAATCCGGGATTAAGGCAATCGGAAAAAGAAAAAAACATCAGCGGTATCAGCAGATGGGTCAATATAAATTGCAGCCTAAACCGGAAGTGTTCAAGTTGCGCCGTTTGCAAAAACTGTTGGCAGGCAAAAATAAATAAAATTTACCGGCGAAGTGGCGGCATCTGTTTACATTTCTATTAGCGGCTCAAATATCTTAATAGCCGTTCAACCGATCCAAAACCAACCATGACTGCCGGCAACTGCCCCGGCAATGGTCAGCAGGCTCACCGTCAATAAAATATAGTGGAAACGGCGAATGCGGCTGAAGGTCCCAACCGGGTCTTTTTGGGCGTTCTTTTTAAACCACCCATTGAGGTAGGTCGGTTCCAGCCAAAATAAAACCAAGGTAAACAACAGCCAAATAAGAACCATCGCCCACAGCCACCAATGGGAAATGTTTAAAAATTGTACCCAGCCGGAATTGAGGTAAAGCATCCACAACCCGCTGAGCAGGGCCAGCAAGGTTGTCGCTTTAGCAAACAGGGCAAAACGGTTCTCAACGAGGGTAAAAAAGTCTATTTGTTCATCTGGGGATTTAAATTTTTGCACCGCCGGCAAAATAATCATGGTTACCATGAATACTCCACCAATCCAGACAACAATTGATAACACATGTATGACGCGTGCCAGAGCATACAGTTCCATTTGAATCCTTTTTTGATGACACAAATTTTTACGGCGGGTATTTCCTCTACCATCCGCTGTTTTTTCATTAAACGTTTCAATTTATATACAGCTACAAAACGATGCCATTTTTTATGGCGGGAATTGTGAACCGGTTTATTTTTGCCTCAAAAGCCTTTTATCGCTAAGATTGGGTTTTTTATCTGAAAGAAATTTATGTCTTCTGCCAAACACCCACCCACTGTTTGTATAAAAATTGGCGGGAATGCCTTAAAAGAGGAAAAGGCCTTTATCCATTTTATTGAGGATTGCGCGACGATCCGCTCAAAAGTAAGGGAACTGGTCATCATACACGGCGGCGGTCCGGCCATCACCGATATCCTCGAGCGCTATAAAATTCCCCATGAATTTATCGGCGGTCACCGCAAAACGACGCCCCAGGCCATCGGACTGGTAGAGATGGCCTTGAAGGGCGCGGTCGGCGGTTCCATTGTACGTGGTCTTATCGGACGGGGTTTTAAGGCCGCCGGGCTCTCCGGTGTGGATGGACCGACGGTTTTTTCCGACAAACGGTATCACCGGCAACAAACAGACGGCCGTCTGGAAGAAATCGATTTGGGACAGGTGGGCGATGTGCGTCATGTGGAAACAACTTTGCTGAGAACCTTGTTGCAGGCAGATATTGTCCCGGTTTTAGCCCCGCTCGCGCTGGCGCCGGACGGCAGCGTCCATAACATCAACGCCGATATGTTCGCCGGTCATATTGCCGGAGCGTTAAAGGCCGATTTCTTCTTTTTGATGACCGATGTGGATGGGTTCCGTGCGGATAAAAATGACCCGGGCTCATTGATGGAGGATATCGATATACAAAAGGAGTGGCCGCGGCTTGCACCGCTTTTGCAAGGGGGGATGATCCCCAAAATGGAAGCGGCCCGCCTGGCCCTGGAAAAAGGTGTTGGCCGGGTGGCTATTTTAAACGGTACAAAAAACGGTATTCTTCCCCGCTATTTAAATGGGGAGAAATATGGGACAACTTTAAGATAAAGCATTTAGGGCAAATACATTTACACTAAAACAAAAATTAAAGGACGGGTCAGGTAATAATGGGTTATCCAAGCATTGAGCAAAAAAAGAGTTTTCGGGCGGGCATTGTAGGGGCCAGCGGATATACCGGTTCCGAGCTTGCCGGGTTGCTGGCGGGCCATCCCCGGGTGGAGCTGAGCATGGTAACTTCCCGGCAACATGCCGGTAAACGTTTGTCCGATATCCACCCCCATCTAAACCGGATTGTGGACTTGGTTCTGCAACCCGCGGAGGCCTTGCTGGACGATCCGCCGGATGTGGTTTTTTTGGCCCTTCCCCATGCCATTGCCCAGGATTTTGTCCGGCCGCTATATGGCAAAGGAGTCAAAATCATCGATATGTCTGCTGACTTTCGTCTTAAATCAGCAAGCGTTTATAATCATTGGTACGCTACGAACCACCGGGCGCCGGAACTGCTCAACCAGGCGGTCTATGGCCTGCCCGAACTTTTCCGGGGGCAGATCCGCTCATCAAAATTAGTGGCCAACCCGGGTTGTTATCCCACATCGGTGCTTCTTGCCCTGGCGCCGCTGCTAAAGGAGAAACTAATCCAAACGGATTCCATCATCATTGATTCCAAATCCGGCGCCACGGGAGCAGGGGTCAAACCACAGGCCAGCACACATTTTTCCCGGGTATTCGGCAATTTCTCCGCCTACGGCATTGGCAGCCACCGGCACACACCGGAAATCGAACAGGAACTCAGTTTACTGGCCGGAACCGAAATCAAGGTGCAGTTTACCCCGCACCTGCTGCCCATCGACCGTGGTATTCTGAGCGCCGTGTATGTGCGCCCGGCCGGGCCCATGCACCAAAATGACCTGAGTGATTTGTACGGACGTTTTTATTTTAAGGAAAAATTCATTCGTATTTGTGAATCCCCGCCGGAGATAAAACATGTGCGCGGCTCCAATTATTGCAATCTTTATGTAAAACACGATTCACGGACGGGCAATATCATCATTATTTCCGTACTCGATAATTTAGTAAAGGGCGCCGCGGGCCAGGCGGTACAGAATATGAACATCATGTTTAACCTAAAAGAAGATTCGGGTTTGTTGCACCTCCCTGTTTATCCCTAAAACGGTCTGGTTTTAGACCCAATCTCCCGGCTTCTGTGTTGGGCCTGTAAGAATTTTGAATAAAAGATCAACTAAAAAACAATCGAAGTATTCCTGAAAAACAAGGAAGAATATGAAACAAAGCATCACCAATGTCCGCGGGATATCCTGCTGGGGAGCGCATATCGGCATAAAATCCAATCGCCGCGACTTAGCAATCATCCGCTCCGATGTGCCGGCCAGCGCCGCTGTGCTGTTTACGCAAAATTTAGTCACCGCAGAACCTATAAAATTATGCCGTTCGCATTTGGATGATGGCAGGTTGCAGGCCTTTGTCATCAATTCCGGCAATGCCAATGCCTGCACGGGCGTCGCCGGTTACCAGGCCGCGGAAGCCATGCTGCAAAGCGCCGCCGAAGCCCTTAATGTAGCGCCTGGGAATATATTGATCTCTTCCACGGGTATTATCGGTGAACCCTTCCCAACGCAAAAGGTGTGTGAGGGCATAAAAGCCGCGGCAAAAAAATTATCCAACCGGACCATGGCCGGCGCGCTGGCGGCCAATGCCATCCTGACCACCGATACGTTTGCCAAGGAAGGTTTTTCATCCTTTGCCAGCGGCGGTGCAACGGTTAACCTGGCGGGCATCGCCAAAGGTTCCGGGATGATCCATCCCAATATGGGTACCATGCTGGCCTATATCGTTTGCGATATACATATCACCCCAAAGTTGCTGGATAAGGCCTTGCGGAAAGCCGTGGACGCCTCGTTTAATATGATTACCGTGGATGGCGACACATCAACAAACGACACCGTGGCCATCATGTGCAACGGGCTGGCCGGCAACGGGCTTATCGAAAAGGAAGACGCGGCCTTTGAACAATTCCACAGCGAACTCTTAAAACTGTGCACCCATCTCGCCAAACTGATCGTTTCCGACGGCGAGGGCGCCACCAAAATGATCGAGTACCATGTGGACCATGCCCCCGATATCCAATCCGCCCGGCAGGTGGTGCGTACCATCAGCGATTCCAATCTTGTAAAAACGGCCATGTTCGGACAAGACCCCAACTGGGGCCGGATCATCGCCGCGGCCGGACGGGCCGGCATTCCTTTTGACCCGACAAAAATTGATCTTTCATTTGGGTTTGATTCACCCGTGCTGATTGTGAAAAACGGGCAACCGGTCGCCCACAACCGCCCGGTCCTTAAAAAACTGATGGGCGAATCGCAGCTACGGGTCAGTTTGGATTTAAAGGCGGGCAAGGCGGAAGCCACGGGCTGGGGCTCTGATCTGAGCTACGATTATGTGCGC
>CAYWBI010000228.1:0-5449 GCA_964456445.1 uncultured Calditrichaceae bacterium | reverse complement strand
GCCGCTGGGTATTCCGCTTTCTCAACGCCCGGCTTCAAGGATGGGGTAATCCCCCACAAAAAGATCAGTGTGCTGCCAACCATAACCAGCAGCGCCGCGCCGACGAGAACAAGGAAAAAAATATGTGACGTTTTGAAGACAAACTTTTCTTCTAATTTTTCCAATATCTGATTATTCATGACAACAACCTCCATAAAACATGGATAAATTTATTTGCCTGTTAAAATACCGGCATCCTACCGATATGCCTATCTCTCCCTTAAATACTCCAGCGCGCGCTCCACCGCGGCCCGGGCTGAATCCGCCTTGCCTATGTATTGCCAGCCACCCCAGCTTACATAGATATATTTTTTTTCCGGATTCCATTTCACCTTGTAGGTACGGCCATCAGGCAGTCTGATTTCTTTTATTGTGATAGCGCCCATAAAGGATGTCCGGGAAAGCGAGTTGCTTTTTATAATTCACAAACCATGCCAACAGGCATTTTGATATTTTTTCCGCGGAGTTAAAAGGTTTATGTCGAATAGAAGAATATTTATCCGGTTTTTTATGTGTAAATTTACATGTAACGCTATGCCGGGTGTGTAAATTTACTTCTAAAAAACTTTGCTCTAAATGTAAGGGAAAGAACCGTTTTTTGAAAAAGGTGTTTCAAACCGTCCTTTTACGGATAAAAGCTCAACCTTATAGTAGGAAATGGAAACAGGGGAAATAAAACTAAAGATAATCCGTAAGAATATTATTCCAAGAGTCACAACTTATATCAAACTGTTTCAACTTGCCCTTTAACAAGTTTAAATGTTCCCGGAACTCATTGTGCACCATCCCCTGTAATTCTTTTTTTCTTTCAGAAAAGGGGTCGTTCAATAGTGCCAGAATGCCCACGGAACGTTTGTCGCCGATAAAATAATTACGATACCGTATGGCCGCGCCGCGTTCCAATTCCACTTTGCTGGCCATTTCTTTTATGGCCCGGCTTAAATTCCAATCGGAAACAGACAGAAAATACAGACACAATTCCCGGGTATAGCGGATCAGGGTTTTTCGGCTGACTTTAAAGGCATTCGTGTTGATATCATGCAATGTGCGGTCAATAATAAAATTATTTCGACGTAAATAATGCAAGGTGGTTTCCAGGTTCCGGTTGCCCATGCCGCGGTTGTTTTTTTCGAATTCCAGTTCGAAGTGTCGGGGTTCTATACATCCATCATCAAAAGATTCGATATAAGCTCTTTTTAAACTGGCGATAAGTTGCCGGATATTCCCCGGCCAATCCAGGGACAACAAAAAGTCCATCCCATCATCGGATATACAGACCTTGTTATCACCGTTCATCTTTTCAAGATAATGGCTCACCAGCAAAGGAATATCCTGTTTTCTTTTTCTCAATGATGGAACCGTTATCACAAACTGCTCCAACCGATAATACAAGGGATCAAGAAACTCCAGACTTTCACGGATTTCTTTATTGCGTAAATCCTCGCTGGTGGCACAAATAATCCGGATATTGGCTTTTAAAGGTGTATGTCCGCCCACCCGCTCATAGCTTCTGGACTGGAAAACGCGTAAAAGTTTAGCCTGGATATTTGCCGGGATATGAGAGATTTCATCCAAAAAAAGCGTACCGCCTTCTGCCCGTTCAAAATAACCCGCCTTTCGGCTAACCGCTCCGGTAAACGCCCCCCGCTCATGTCCAAACAATTCCGAATCGATCAGGCTGTCCGGGCGGTCGGACAAGCTTACCGCTATAAAGGGCCCGTCTTTATACGGACTCAGCCGATGAATGGCCTGGGCAATCATATCCTTCCCTGTACCGGATTCCCCCAAAATCAATACGTCCGTATCAAAACGCGAAACTTTCTCAATTTTTTCAAAAACCGTGTGTATTTCTTTACTATCGCCAACCATGCCATGAAAAGGTCCAACCGGAGTTTTTTGGTGAGTACCGGAAATCTGTTTGCGTTTCAAACGAGCCGCATTGTTTATCGCGGAAAGCGACATGTTTACGCCGATATGAAATGCGTTTAGCCGATCGAGTGGAAAAGGTTGGTTGCTGTTAAAAAGGATTGTTCCATAATAATAAGGCGCATCCAGGGCATCCTTGCGGGTAACCACAACCTGATAACTATAGCGGGACGGTTTAAACAAACTATGCAACAGGATTGTTTTGCAAAAAAGATCAATCCTTTCCATTGGAAAATTTACACCAAGCTGACCTTCAATTTTTGTGACCGAACCGGCTATCTTTTCACGCATAAGACGGATATCATCACGGGCAAGAAAGGACTCAACAAAACCGGCAAATGCCTTTAATTCCGGAGAAGTCATAATTTCGCCAATGAGGGCGTCCAACCGTTTTCCTTCAACAAGCATGGCCTCATCCGGCAAGGATGAAATTTGGATATGTTTTAGGGCTTCATCCACAAAGCTGAAAAAAGATGGAATTGTTTCATGTTTAAACAAATGCGGTATTTGAATGGATAAGGTGTTAAAAACCGGCTTATAGCTCACATTTATTTCAGTGCTTGCAAGACCATCGATACTTTCGGTTTCAATAATAAATTTATCCCCGAACAAGGAAATTATATTTGCCACGCCTTCTTCGGAAGTTTTATTGATGAGTTGTGTGGCGGATAAAAAAAGAATTATTTCTTTCAAAAACAGAGGGACTTTATCCCCGGGGATGACCTTCCCATTAAGTACGGACGGGATATCGCGCATTCTTTGTAAAAGGCCATTCCCCTGCGGCGAAAAGCATTGCAGTGTTATAAAACGGGTCTCGTCAGCGGGCAAAAAAAGCAGATATAGCTTTTTAAGTAAATCCGTCAACAGGTCCAACGGTAATATGGAATCCGTGTAATGATTCGTCAGTTTGGAAATTTGATGTAAGATTTCTATTTGAGAGAGTGGTCTTTTTTCGTTCACGATATAGCCTCTTGTTAAATCCATATTTACAAGCCACTTTTTTATTTAAAATTTAAGCTACAATGCGCATCAAGCGTTCAACTAAATCCTTGGGCGCCGGAAATTTGAGAACCGATCGATATATGGCAACATCACGTTCCAGTTTTTCCAACTTCCCAACCATATCAATACTTCGGCCGGTATAATTGGCAAATCTTAAATGTTTAGGATCAAACAAACCTATATTTATCAGGAAATCGATTTTTTTATTACACCGACAAGAATTATGCGGATTTACAATCCCGCATTTATTTTGCAAAAAACTACGGATCTTTTTTCTGGAGCGTGAAAGTTTTTTTCTAAAATTTTGTGGTGAGATATTTAATATCTCAGCGCCCTCCATGCTATTAAATTCCAGTACCTCGCTTAAAATGTAAACCATTTGATCCGTCTTACTCAAACAAAGCAACAATCCTTGTGTACAACTCACCTTTACTTCTTCCTCCAGCAAAGCCAGTTCGCCATCATTTTTGGCATGAGTCACCATATTGGAATGCCCGGAATCGATAAGTTCTGAATACTTGTCAAAGGGCATGGCAAATTCTTTCGATAATTTCCCTTGATGGTTTATGAGGTAATTGATGGCAATTTTATAGGCCCAGGTCGTAAACTTACTTTTATATTTAAATGTGCTTAAATGCGTAATGATCTTTATTAAAATTTCCTGAGTGGCGTCTTTTGCATCATCCGGAAAGAGTAACATCTTTAAAGATAAGTTATAGATAAAATCCTGGATATCCAGTATCAAGAATTCAAGTGATTTTTTATTTCCGGAATTTGCTTCCCTGACCAATGTTTCCAATGATGTATGCATTCTTTTAGGCTTCTATTTTATTAGACATACAAAATCTGTTGAATGTGACATTTTATAAAAATATATTTCTTAATATTTCGTGTAAAAATCATAATGGCTTATCAATGCCATCACAACAGTACATATATGCGAACGAGTCAGAAAAATGGAAAAAATTATTTCCCAATCAAAACAAATCCGGCCCAGTTACGTGGAAAAGAAGTGTTGGCTATCTTTAGCCTGCTTAACTTGGCTAAACGCAATGCTTTTGCAAAAGTATATCCATTAAAAATATTACGGTAAAAATCAATCATAAGCCCGGCTGTCTGTTTATCGGAAATTTTCCATAAAGAGACGACCACATTCCGCACACCGGCATACAAAAACCCCCGGGTCAGGGAAAGCGCCCCTTCACCCGCCACCTGTTTCCCCAAACCGCTTTCACAAGCGCTTAACACCAGCAGATCGGCATTTAGATCAAGATTGTATATTTCCCCTGAATAAAGGACACCGTCACTAAGCGAGTCTTTTTTGGCCAGTTGTGAAAAAACCAAACCCGATAAACCCGGATATTCTTCATCAATGATGCCATGGGTTGCCAAATGAATAAACTTTTTGTTTTTGGAATTCTTTTTAAACGCTTCTTCCGATGCTTGATTTTCAATAAACAACTCTGGCTTTAAACGGTTTTGCAGGCATATTTTTGCAATATCGGTAACTTCCTGTTTGCTAAAAGGCAGGGGATTAAATACACGCCCATCCCTGGTTACCGAGCGCCAAACGGTACTATCGCCAGAACGGAACAAATCTACCCAGGCAGCCAACGCATTCTCCCGGCTGTTTTGACTGTTAAAAACAGGTGCAAACCCTGCAAACCCTTCCGGGGAATGATTTTTATGTTTATTTTTCATCAACCACAGGGTCGCGGAATTGTGATAGGATATATCATATTTTTCAATAAGATAGCTTTCATCAGGCATCTTTACCGCTTCAAACGGAAAGCGTGACAGGATACCATCGGGAATGATTACCAAATGGCGCCCACTTTTGATAGAATGGATAAATGGTTTGATAACTTTCCTGTAAACAAATCGATTATTACGTTCCCATTTTAGTTTATCATATCTTCTCAAGGATTTTAAGAAACTACGGATGTGGGGGTGGAAAAGGCTATCGATTGGCGTGGCTATTACATCAAAACTTTCCTTAGAAACCACAAGCGTAAAAAGAACGCTGTCCGTTATCCCAAATTCCACCAATGATGTACGTTCATCCATCTTTTTTTGAACAGCAGGGATTGTAGTGACAGCACTGCCATCAACCATTACATTATAGCGGGGATATTGCAAACGAATATTTTTAACCAGATTATCCAAACGTTCATTTATACTAAATAACCTATTTTGATAATTACGTATTTTAACCGTGTCACTTTTAGTTTTATCTACACTTTCCTGTAATATTTTTTGCTTTACAATATTTTGATCCTGCCTCAGTTCATTCAGTCGGTTTAATAACGAATCCGGGACCCCAGCTGTTTTTTTGGCCCGGACTTGTAAGAGTGAACGATAAAGCAAGCGAGATCTATTCTGCTCGGATAATTTGAACATCTCATTTTTATAAGTGGGCGCCTTTGTCTTTTGATAAAGCTGGTATGTTACATTTAACAATCGGTTGGATATAGCGGACAAC
>CAYWBI010000227.1:0-5521 GCA_964456445.1 uncultured Calditrichaceae bacterium | reverse complement strand
TGGGGCCGCAACTTGTGTGGCCATGTCCCAGGCCACGGATATGATGATGGACCTTAAAACCGGTTATCTCGTAGGCGCTTCGCCAAAACAACAGCAAATCGGTCAGTTTATGGGGGTATGGATCGGCCCGGTTATTGTGATGGGTTTGATTTTTGTCTTACACAATGCCTATGGCCTTGGCAGTGAAAAACTGCCTGCCCCGCAAGGACAGGCGCTGGCCAGTATGATAAATGGGATTTTGGGCGGTGACGTTCCTGTGCAAAAATATATTGCCGGCGCCGGAATTGGCGCCATGCTCAGCGCCAGCGGGATTGGTGGTCTGGGCATCCTGGTTGGTCTTGGTTTTTACCTGCCTTTTAACATTGTGCTTACCTATAGCCTGGGCACACTTTTACGGGTTTTTACCGATCGTAAATTTGGCAAGCAATGGAGCGAGCAAAAAGGGATACCCGCTGCTGCCGGTCTTATTGTCGGGGAGGCGCTGGTCGGGGTTGGTTTTGCCATTTTTTATATCATAAAAGGAATGGGGGCATAATGAAAAATATTGGTTACGGGCTAATCGGCCTCAGTTTTGTAGTTACTTCCCTTCTGAGTGTACTCGATCGTTTGCAGGTGAACTGGACCTATTTTATCATCACCCTAATTGTAGGGGCGATCGGTATTTTATTGGTTCGCAAAGGGACCGTTGAAGAAACGATGCATGAGGATGTACTTGCGGGAAATATGAAAACAATCGAAGAAAGCCTGACTCAAATCCTGGCCGATGTGCGTGATATCCGTGCTGCCGTGGATGAATCGAACCCGCAAAAAACCCATGAAGATATCGATGAGAAACTTTTGGAAAACATGGCCCTGTTTGTGGACGCCCGTAAAACCATCGGACATCTGCACGGTTTAACCGCTTATGCGGACGTCATGAATTACTATGCAACGGGGGAACGGTATATCAACCGCGTCTGGTCCGCCTCTACCGATGGCTATATCGATGAAGTCGTCGATTATATGGGGCGTTCGGAAGAACAGTTTGCCGGGGCGCTTGAAATATTAAAAAGACTTAGCTAACGGTTTTTTTGCTTGCATGAAAATTTTAATGTTGGTAAGTTTATTAATCACAAGTTTATAAAAGGGAGGCACAATGCGTAACGTTCATACATATAAAACACTTACTTTTGGCGAGTATAACTACATTGCTGTTGTTTAGCTGTGCGACGATTTTGCACGGCACCAAAGAAAAAATGAGTGTGGATTCCGATCCGGCCGGGGCTCATGTGATGGTTAAAACCATAGGAGGCGTCGAAGTCTATCAGGGGGAAACTCCTACGCAATTTAAACTGGCCAAAGGAAAAGAGTACAATGTTTTTATAAAGCTGGATGGATATAAAGAAGAAAAAGTATTTATTTCGAAAAATTTTGACCCAATCACTTTGGGTAACATATTGTGTGGTGGTATAATTGGGTTAATAGTTGACGCCAGTAATGGCGCGATGTACAACTTAGAGCCTAAAACCGTTGTGGTTACGCTTCAAACGGCTTTCAATGAAAGCGGAGAAGAACATGTTTACGCCATTTTCCGCGCCGTTGATGAAGAAGGACAGATACATTCCAATACCATACCTCTTCTTAAAGAATAACCGTTTTTTTATCAGGCGTCATTCGTGGCGCCTGTATTTTATTAGTATGCATACTTTCTATATGTTTATGCTTTTTACCTTGATGTTTCTACCGGATGTTTCATCTGGGCAGGGAATTGCGCCTTATGCAGAAACAAGTTCATGGGAATTTGATGATATTATACCTGTGTCTAAAAGGATTGAAAAATCAAAGATTGATTCAATTGCTTCTCTTTTAACTCCATCACTGGCGTTGATTCATTTTTATCAAAAAAAAATTTCAGTTCACTCCATTTCCCGCTGTCCTTTTAAAACAAGCTGTTCACATTTTGCCTATCAGGCAATAAAAACACGTGGCTTCGTTATTGGTCTTGCATTTTTTATCGATCGTTATTTTTATCGGGAAAACATAGACGCCTATTTAAAATACGCCTTTTATCAAACAAACAGGGGTATTCTAAAGCTAAATGATGATTTTTATCTAAACAACCATTAAGACTCTATATGAAACTAAAACAATTTATTTGGATTTGTCTCATCGGTGCCTTGTTTGTCAATGCGCAGACCAAGACCGGTTTTGCTGCCCATTTGATGGGCGAAAGGGATTATTTCCGTGCCATTTCGGAATACAAACGTCTGGCATTCTATTCCAGGGACTCTGTGGAAATCCGTAATAGTTATCTGCAAATTAGTAAGGCCTATTACAAAAGCGGACGTTATAATGCATCTTTGCAATATGCGGCATATTTATTGAATATGGGCAAGCTGCCTGCCGATATTCAAATCAGGGCAGAAAACTATATGGGTTTAAATTATCATGCCATGGGCTTATACAACCGCGCCTTACATGTTTTTAGCGAAAATGCCAAATTAGACCCCGGCCCCTTTTCGCGTTTATATGAGGGGCTCGTTTTAACAGAAGCCGGGAAGTGGAAGCAGGCGGCCAATACGTACAAAATGTTGAACAAATACCCTGCGGAACCTTTTGCCGGGCTGGGCGGGGAACTTTCCACGAAAGTTTTACAAGGCGTTAATATTCCTCAAAAAAGCCCATTTGTTGCGGGCGCTTTTTCGGCGCTTTTTCCTGGCGGCGGACAAATATATACCGACCATCCCATCGACGCCATTCAGGCATTTCTATTTGTCGGGGCTTTTGCCTTCTCCAGTTATATGGCTTATAAATACGATTCAGAAAATAACAGATCATACCTGACTACCGGGGTTGCACTCAGCATAACCGCGCTTTTCCACGCCGGCAATATTATTGGCGCCTATCGCACCGCAGAGTACTATAATCAAAAAAAACGGAATGATTTTATTGGCGGTATCCGGGAAAAAGTTTTAAAATTGGATTACTAAAAAACCCGTACATGCCGGGAAAACGTGTACGGGTTTTGAGGGGTAGGAGGTGTATCACACTTGTCCTGATTATAAGGACAACTTCTGAATATCTCTACGCCCGTCGTCACATTTTGTTTCATTTTGAAAATTAAATTTGAAAGAACTTATTTATGGCATTAAAAATCCGCCCGGCAGGCAGGGAAGACAGCGCCGTGATACTCTCTTTTATCCGCAAACTGGCCATCTATGAAAAACTTGAAGATGAAGTCACGGCTACCGAAGTTCAATTGCAGGAAACCCTGTTCGGCGACAAACCATATGCCGAAGTCCTGCTCGGCTTCGATCAAGGGCGGGCCGTAGCAATAGCCTTGTTTTTTCATAATTATTCCACTTTTTTGGCAAAACCCGGTATCTACCTGGAAGACTTGTTTGTTGATGAAGCATACCGCGGGCGCGGCTTTGGCACCGCTATGCTAAGGGAGTTGGCCCGTCTTGCCGTGCAACGTAAGTGTGGACGTCTGGAATGGTCCGTGTTGGATTGGAACACACCGGCCATTGACTTTTATAAAAACTTAGGCGCCTGTTCCATGGAGGGATGGACGGTAAACCGGTTAAGCGGGGACGCGTTGATCAAAATGGCTTCCGAAAATGATTAGTACGTTGTTTTCCAGCGAGCGCTTAGATTTCAGGAAAATGGATAAAGCAGATATCGATTTGGTGGAATCCTTGTTTAATGAACTGGCAGCTATGACTTTTTATCCACCGGAAAAAATCAGGGAAAACGCCGGGTTGTGGATCGAGGCTATGCGCGGGTCTTATAAAAAATGGGGCATGGGCAGTTGGTTGCTCGAACTACAGGATGATGGCCGGTTTATAGGCCAATGTGGACTTAATAAAACCGACTTATGTAAGTCGGGGATGTTTGAATTGGGTTTTTCATTTTTAAAAGAGTTTTGGAATAAAGGCTATGCTACCGAGGCGGCCCGGGCT
The DNA here is from genome assembly GCA_964456445.1 of uncultured Calditrichaceae bacterium. Classification (GTDB taxonomy): domain Bacteria; phylum Calditrichota; class Calditrichia; order Calditrichales; family J004; genus CAYWBI01. The sequence continues at coordinate 1,580 of CAYWBI010000227.1, read as the reverse complement.
TGTATTGCTTTTGCTCAAAAAACGAAAAAAATAAATACCTTGATTGCCGTTGTGGAAGTTGATAATATTGCTTCGCAGCATGTACTGGCAAAACTGCCCCTAACCTATAAGAAAACGATGAAGCAGCGGGGGCAAACCGTTCATGTTTTCCAAAAAACTTTTAACCGGGAGTGATGATGAAACGATTTTATGTCTTGCTTTTATTGCCAATATTTCTCCTTGCCCAAAACAACGGCTATAAGGACCGCGTGGTTTATAAAAATCATCAAAGCTACAATATAACGGTAAGGATTATTGTTGATGAAATGCTTTATTACCGTTTTGGCAGAAACATGCAAAAGGCCATTGGCATGGGGGCTGTGGATTCTCTTTTTATCGATCCCCTGGGTTTGGTTTATACGGCCGAAAAAGGCTATCTGACCGATCGCGCGGCCATCGATGCGGTGTTGCAAAGCCACACTAAAAGTGCCGATGATATTCCTTTGACGCCGAAGAGCCGCGGATTCCTTAGTCGGATAGGCTTAACCGTGTCGTTTGTGCCCTATTCACACACGCTCACTTTTCAAAATAATTATACCACTCGTCAGTCCCCCTTGCCTTTTGCGAATAGCATTGGTCTTAGTGAGAGCAAAATTGATTTCGAACTGGCGTTTGCCTTAAATGATCAAGTTGAAATTATATCGTCTTTCTCCGTGAATACCGACAACAGTTTTTCAAAAAATTACTCCCGTTATGAAACTAATGACCCTCAGCAAAATGAACAGACCGGTAATAGTGGCGAAGTCAATATCGGCGCAGGTTTAAAGTATTTTCTTTCCCAGGTGAATGAATTCCGCAGCCGTTTCTTCGTGCTCGCCCTCGGCGGTTTGGTACTGTCCAATTCAAAAGACTTGTACAAACAGATACAACCGCCGGACGATTCATCTTATCATGATAATGCGGACACCTATTTTCAGGATTTATTTTCGCCTTTCTTTGTTACCGTTGGTTTTGGAGGGGAATATGCCTTTAACGATGCGCTTGCGCTTGTTGGAGATGTAAAATTCCGCTATCGTTCTTCCAGCGCCGATTTTAAAAGCGAACAAACCAATCCGGAAAGGCTGAACACTACGCATACGGATGTATCTTCAGTCGATACCCGTGTTGGAATTGGAATTAAGTTTAGATTTTAAGAATAACAATTATAATTTTTCACTGCTGTCCGGTTTAATTTTGGGAGATAACTCCGGTTCCTTCATGAATAACCCCGGGATTTATCCCGGGGACAAACGATCCTGGAGGGTAGCCCGGGCTTTAGCCCGTGAAGTGGTTGGGCTGAAGCCCCATTCGTTATGTTGCCCGCTTTTCTCCCCGCCCTAATGGGCGAGGTTAGTCTCCTGAATGGTAAAAAACGCGGATTGGCAGGCGGCTACAGACCCACTCCTTACTATGAAGAACAGAGGAACTTATTTCCATGAAAAAAGAAAAAATCTATTGTTTTTTATGGCGTTATGTGGAAATGTCAGGGATTTTTAATTTAAGCCGGATAGGAATGATAATTTTTAATAAACTTTCTACACCATATCTGTAATTATCTAATA
>CAYWBI010000226.1:0-5584 GCA_964456445.1 uncultured Calditrichaceae bacterium | reverse complement strand
ATGCTTGGTAAACATACTCAGATATACAATAAGTTTTCATGAGTTCTTTATTCCATAAAATAGTGCGTCACCCAACAAAACAAGGTATAGAAATGCCGCGCCGGGTACTAAAAGCCTTCAAAAGGACGACATGTAAGCCCGCATTACATACCTGTGTTGGACTCGGCCGCTTTGGCCGGGATGGTTGCTTACCCTTGTTACCGTGCCTCTTATGCAGTTTCTGCCTGGTTTATCCTGAGCGAAGTCGAAGGGGCCGTACAGGCTCTTGTAGTCCTGCTTCTTGTAAATCCCGATACACTTTATCGCGGCTTCAGATTTCCCCGAGGCCTCGGGGAACGCCCTTGCAGCTTACTAATGGGCTAAAGCCAACTCGCCCATAAGGGATTTGCACCCTCTGGATAATCTGTGTACCTTTGATTATAAAGATACACGTGCCATGCCGGGCACACACAAGCGGTTGCACTGGAAAATGCCACGCGTCCGGTTTTTAGAATTTTGAAAGATTTTCAAGCGTGGGATTGGCCCAAAATCCCGGCGGCTTTCCAATCCACTTGCTATCCCGCCTGCGGCGGTCTATTAAGCGGATCGAACATCCCAATCCCGAATAACAGCCATCGGCATTATGCTCAAGCCGATGATCACCCCTTATACTGCTCAAAGTTTCTGATTTTAAGATTATTTTGAAATTGCTATCATAAAATTAATCCTTATAAAAAAACATTAAATTTATTGTAACCTTTCTTTTACTCTTGGATATTGTGTTTATGATTGGATCAGTTATAAGCTTTCAAAAAATTTATCAGAACTATGCAAAGGATGTTTATAAGTTCGCATATTGGCTATCCGGTGATTCAGATGAAGCTAAAGATATAACTTCAGAGACTTTTATCCGGATGTGGATGGCTAAGAATGATATTGTCTTTGAAACAGTAAAAGCATATCTCTTTACAATTGCTCGAAATTTGTTTTTACAGAAACGTCGTAATCAAAAAAAATATACCAAATTAGATATAAATACAATCGATCCAACTCCGCGTCCTGACACTCTTACCGAGGTTCGTTCGGAACTGCAAAATATTTTGATTGCTATGCAAAAACTACCCGAGGTTGACCGGATTGTATTAATTATGAAATCGTATGATGATCTTTCATATCAAGAGATATCCCGTGTGCTTGGTTTATCCGTTTCTGCTATCAAAGTTAAAATTCATCGTGCCAGGCTCAAGTTAGCCGGATTAACATCTACTAAGGAGAAAACTAAATGAAAATCACAAATAAAGTAATTATCGATTTATTGCCCCTTTTTTATGCGGGCGAAGCTAGTGAAGATACAAAAGACTTGATAGAAAATTATTTCAATAAATATCCGGAATTTGCCAAGGAGATTGATGAACTTTCAATAAAACAATTACCGGAAGATATTCCATTGCTATTAAAACCGGATGATGAAATGGTTATATTGAGAAAAACAAAAAAATTGCTAAAACTCAAATCGTTATTATTTGGCATTGCTATTTTCTTTACAGCTTTACCTTTTGCTTTTGGAGATGTTTCATGGTCTAAAATTCAAGGTATTCATTGGCTTTGGACTGATTTCCCCCCAGGTGCAGTAATATCTGGATTAATAGCTTTTTTAAGCTGGGTGGGTTATTTCCTGTTAAAAAAACGTCTCAGTACGACCTTTCTTTAGCAGTAATGAAGATGTTTCAGAAGATAGTTAATCTTTTAAATTTACTCGCTATATTTAAATTTTCTTTAATGAGGATTTGATTTCCACGCAGTATAAAAATCATTTAACTCGAACCCAACACGCGGATAGTGATTGAAATCTGATAGTGTAATCAGCGCATACGCCCGTTAGCTTTAAGGTTATGTGTATGTTAGGGATAAACGCAATTGTGTTTATTATGCTGAGATGTATTTATAGGAGCAATGAATTACACCGCAGTTGGTGGCAACTAAGTCGAAAAAAAAAGGAGACAAAATGAAAACATCTATCAGAATATTTCATTGGTTACCACGGATTTTGTGTATCCTGGCTATTCTTTTTATCAGTATATTAGCCGCGGATGCGTTTAAACCGGGGATCACCATCTGGCAACAACTTAGTGGTTTTTTGATGCAGCTTATTCCATCTTTTATTCTAGTAGCCTTACTTATTCTTGCCTGGAAATGGGAACGTATCGGCGGCATCATCTTTATGGTGATAGGTCTTGCCCTTAGTCCGTTTATTTTTATACACAATTATAATATGAACCATTCTGTTGGCATGAGCCTCGGTATCATCATGTTGATTACTTTTCCATTCGTTGTGGTGGGTATTCTTTTTATTATAAGTCATAACAAGAAGAAAAAGAATCTTCCGGTAGAGTAATGGTTCACTAAAAATTCACATCACATTATTTGAAAATATATTTTTCATAAGAAGAAAGGATAATATTATGAAAAAATCACTCGTAGTTTGTATTGTTATTCTTTTAATGGGAATATCCTATTTATATGCCCAAGATTCCTTGTCCAGTGGAAAAGCGTTTAATTTCCCCTTCAAAAGGTATGGGATTAGTATTGGCAATTCATATGAGTTTACGGGCATTCGAATAAATTTTGCCGATGAAAATGTAAAGAGAATTAATGGGTTGAATGTCACTTTTTGGTTAAAGACGGCTAAAAACCAAAATGAAGTTGTAAACGGTATAAGTCTTGGTGTAATCCCTCTAGCTGGTTCTATGCAATACATTAATTTAGGGCTGGTAGGTGTTGGAACCTCGCACTGTAATTTAAATGGAGTTTCTATTGGCGGAATAGTTATTGGCTCAGGAGCTAATATTAATGGATTATGTGTAAGCGGGTTGGTGACGATGGCTGATGGCGATAATTCTCTTATATCAGGTATCGCTGTATCATGCATAGGTATAGGTGCTCATAAAGCTATCAATGGACTTGCTATTTGTGGATTAGCTGTTGGCACCGATGGCGATATCAACGGCATTGCTACCAGTTTGGCATACATATCTGCTGAAAAGAATTTCCGGGGTTTATCTGTTACTACCGGATATCTGGAATCCAAAATGTTTAAAGGGTTAGCCGTTGCCGGTTATGCTAAAACCGATAAAATGTATGGATTAGCAATTGCATTATATAATAGAACGAAAAAATTACATGGTGTTCAGTTTGGATTATTAAACTATGCCGGAAATAATCCAAAAGGATTAAGAATATTACCTTTTATTAATTTGCATTTATAAAAAAACCAAAATAGTTGAGAAATATTAAATAAACACATAACAAAATAAAGTATAGAAGCGGTGCGCCCAAACCATGATTAGCGACAGGGCATACACTTAGTCCAACGCTTCCCCTGGGCAGCGAGATTTCCGCTTATCTGCAACATACCTGTGTTGGGCCTGGCCGCCGGGCAGGAAACTAATTTCAAACACAAGCCCTCCATAAAACCAAACTGCCTAAAATTGATTTCATTAAATCCTTGCTGTATCTTGGAGGTGTTTTAATGGATATCCAACGCCATTGACTAAAGCAGCAAATGGATGGGGGAAATTTTTTCAATAAAGCAGTATAGCAAAAACGTGTTAGTTGAACACTTATAAAATGATACGTTGTCAAAAAAATGAAAAACAAAGTGATGTTATGCGGAAACCCGCGGCTCACTTACGAGTTAAGCCACAAATGCAGAGTGAAAAATCTTTATGAAAATAAAGCCATTTGCCATACTCCGGTAATTGGTCAAAATGATATTGCTACAATTTTCAGAAGGATTGGAAGATGGATCTAATTCCTGCGTTTCAAATCGGATGGCTCAATGGATGGGCCCTATTATGTTTATTTTACATGGTTTTCGGTGCTTTTCTTTTAACCGTTCCAAAGGATATACGCACTAAGCTTTTTTATTACAATCGGTTGGGCTGGGATAAAAAGCAAAGGATCCATTATTTTATTAGAAGAGTATCGGTTCTTGTTTATTTAGTTCTTATAATATTCACACCGTTAAGGATCGGCACCAATTTATTCATACTTGGGGTTTTTCTGTTTTTCCTTGGTTTAGTAGGATTCATAGTTGCACTTTCCAATTTCAAGAATATGCTCCCCAATCATCCAGCCACTTTCGGACTCTATCGAGTGTCACGCCATCCACAGGTACTGATGTTATTCGTTTCAGGTATTGGAATTTGTCTTTGTATAGGTTCGTGGATTGCACTACTTGTATTAGCGATCTCAAGATTCTTCGGTCATTTTAGAACTCTAGTAGAAGAAGAAGCTTGCTTAGAACAATATGGTGAATCATACCGTTCCTATATAAAACGTGTACCAAGATATTTTCTATTCTTTTAGTTTTGGATACTTAAGAAGGTTGAACACGTAACCAAGGATAGAAGATGTGGCCCAACAAAGTTATTCAAAGGAATTTAAACGCGTCCTGTTATTCTTAAAGTCATTTAAACCGGGCAAAAATTTTGGTAAGTTCAAGTTACTGGCCGCAGGGTTTAAATTGCCTGATAACCAGCCGCTAAACGCCTAATAGAAATTTGTTTATCATTTGATTCAAAGATTGACAAGTAATTATGATTACATTTGAAAATGTGTCTAAAAAGTATAAAGATGTTGAAGCCTTAAATCGGATTTCATTTGAAATAAAAGAAGGTGAAATATTTGGATACATTGGTCCGAATGGCGCTGGTAAAACAACCACTATTAAAATTATAGTTGGCCTTATAAAAGAATTTAGTGGTGATTATAGCTTTAATAATATAGCTATGCCTGAAAATATTTCTCTTGTTTCCAATATGCTTGGATACCTTCCACAAGGAGTCTCTTTTCAGGAATGGCGCACAGTTGACCAAGCCTTAACAACATTTGGCAAATTATCCGGTTTGAACAAGGATGAACTTGAGCTGCAAATAGAATCATTACTGGGCCTATTCGATTTGTCAGAGGTTCGTTTAAAAAAAATATCAAAATTATCAGGGGGGATGATTCAAAAAGTTGGCTTAATACAAGCTATGCTCCATAAACCAAGATTATTAGTTTTGGATGAACCTTTATCTGGCCTCGATCCATCAAGCAGATATGAAGTTAAATCAATCATTAAAAAATTAAGTAACGAAGGAACCACCGTATTTTTCTCATCTCATATTTTAAGCGATGTGCAGGATATTGCAGATAGAATTGCTATCCTGAACAAAGGTCAGATTCTCAAAATTGGTAGCATTGATGAATTGAAATCAGAACTACTGCCATCGAATACTCTTGAAATAAAATCTTTTTCAGATTTTAATAGTTATAAAGAATTAAACGCTATTAAAGGCATTAACCAAATCGAACAGCATTCTTCCAAAATAATTTTACTACATATTCAGGATGGATATAAGATTGATGATGTATATCTTCAAATCTTAAAATACTTAGTTCAGAATAATATTAGCGTTCAAAGCTTTAAACAAATGGAGCCAAATTTAGATGAAGTATATTTAGAGTATATCAAATGAAACAATCATCAATGAAATTTTTCTTATTATTTAACCCAACTTGGCCGCTATAAATAAAATTTTACCTAAAATCGGCGAATTTC
>CAYWBI010000225.1:5244-5665 GCA_964456445.1 uncultured Calditrichaceae bacterium | reverse complement strand
CGTATGTCCTGTTTGGGTAAATAGTTGAAAATCCTATTGACTTTTTACATAACAGTCGCGAAGGAGAACGTTTGTTTTTTTGGACCGCATCGACTGCGTCGATGCCTTTTCCTTATACCCAAAATTTATACATATGGGAAAAATGGTGTCAAATAATTTTATCCAAATCCGCCTGATTCTACCAATCCGGTCAATTTGAATCGACACAGTCGATTCGCTCCAAAATACCGTGTCGATGCCTTTTCCTTATACCCAAAATTTATACATATGGGAAAAATGGTGTCACATAATTTTATCCAAATCCGCCTGATTCTACCAATCCGGTCAATTTGAATCGACACAGTCGATTCGCTCCAAAATACCGTGTCGATGCCTTTTCCTTATACCCATAATTTATACATATGGGAAAAATGGTGTCACA
>CAYWBI010000225.1:0-5144 GCA_964456445.1 uncultured Calditrichaceae bacterium | reverse complement strand
TAATTTTATCCAAACCCGTCTGATTATACCAATCCGGTCAATTTGAATCGACACAGTCGATTCGCTCCAAAATACCATATCGATGCTTGTTCCTTATACCCAAAATTTATACATATGGGAAAAATAGTGTCACATAATTTTATCCAAACCCGTCTGATTATACCAATCCGGTCAATTTGAATCGACACAACCGATTCGCTCCAAAATACTGTTTCTATTATTTAAAACGGTTCCGTCGGTTCGTTGCAATATTTCAACATTGGCCATCAAAATTTTTGTTTTGGTTTTAAAAAATAATAAAGCACCATAAAAAAAATAATCCCGATAAAATCCGCAAGCCAGTCTTTTGCATCCGGGTAGCGCCCGGGGACAAGCGCCTGATGCAATTCATCCAGAACGGCGAAGACGCCGCCCAATAAAGGTGTAAGCCAAAACCGCATTTTAAACACACGCTTGCTTTGAGCAAGTGAAAAACCGCGGATCATAAGCCAGCCCAATACCCCAAAAATCGAAAAATGGACGACCTTGTCAAGCCCATGGCTTAGCTTAACAAGCATTGCCCCGGTCATCGCCGATTCAATGGTAATTAATACCATCATCACTATCCATGGCAGATGGGCATATAGAAATTGTATATAACCGTCGGCAGAAAAACTTCCCTTTTCACCAGTTAATTTCATTAAATCTCCTACAAATTTGATTTTCTCTATGGCTGCTTTTAAATTCCCATCTTACCAGAATAGGCAATTGTAGGCAACATGGAACTTAAAAAAAGATTTTCCTTTTCGAGTGATGTGAAAAACCTGGAAATGATCGAGGCTGTTTCAACACAAATCATGACCGATGCCGGGTTCAATGAATCGTGCGTGGATGATATTTCCATAGCATTGACAGAGCTTGTAAATAATGCCATTCATCATGGCAATGAAGATGATGAATCAAAAGAGGTTCTTGTGGAGTTTTTAATAAACGACAAAAAGGCCACAATCTCCGTTGAGGATCAGGGTAAGGGTTTCAAACCGGAGACAATCCAAAGTCCGCTGGACCCCAATATGCTTATGGCCGAGAACGGCCGGGGGATATATCTTGTAAAGGCCTTGATGGATGCAGTGGAATATAAGATTATGGACACGGGTACACGGGTGAGTTTTTCAAAAATCATCTCTGCCGAGACCATGTGCAGTAAAGATAAAAACAATGACGAATAAAACGGTTGTCGTTGCCATGAGTGGCGGCGTGGACAGTTCGGTTGCTGCGGCACTTTTAAAAGAACAAGGTTATAACTGTATCGGCATAACCATGAAATTATGGGACTATGAAATGGTTGGAGGTAACCTTAACCATGAAAGCGGTTGTTGTTCGCTTGATTCCATAAACGACGCCCGGATGGTTTGTGCCAATTTGGACATGCCCCATTATGTGCTCAATTTTAGCCGGGATTTTCATGATGGCGTTGTAGATAATTTTATCGATGAATACATCGCGGGGCGGACGCCCAACCCTTGTGTTCAGTGTAACATCAAAATCAAATGGAAATCCCTGCACGATAAAGCACGTGAACTCGGGGCGGACTATATCGCCACCGGCCATTATGCACGGGTAAAATACAATCCGCTTAGCGGGCGTCATGAATTATACAAAGGCCTGGATGACAACAAGGACCAATCCTATGTTTTATGGGGCACCAAACAGGAAAATCTTGCCCAAACGCTTTACCCGCTCGGCGAATATACCAAACCGGAAATCCGCGAAATGGCACGTAAGCTAAAGATGCGCACGGCGGAAAAAAAGGAAAGCCAGGAAATTTGCTTTGTCCCGGACAATGATTACGGCCGTTTTTTAAAACAGGTTATTCCCGGTCTGGAAGAAAAAGTGGCCGACGGGGATTTGCTGAACAAAGCAGACGAGAAAGTCGGTTCCCATAAAGGCTATCCTTTTTTTACCATCGGCCAACGCCGGGGTATTGGTACCGCATTTGGTAAGCCTATGTACGTGATCAACACCAACGCGGAGAAAAATACCGTTACCATTGGTGAAAAAGGGGATTTGCTTAGCAGGGAATTTAATGTACATTCGTTAAATTTGATCAAGATGGCCAAGCTGCCACAGGATGGAGTTCAGGCCTTTATAAAAATCCGCTATAACGGCAGCGGTTATCCCGGCAGGGTTTATCCGCTGGACAAATCGCGTGCACGGATCACCTTCGACAATGAGCAGGAAGCCGTGACCCCAGGACAATCCGCCGTTTTTTATGACGAAAACAACTGTGTTATCGGCGGATCAATCATTTCATAAATTAAAGAGTCCCCCTATGTCTGTAATAAAAGAGATAAAAAAAGTCACCGTTCCGCAAATCATTCGCATGAAGGAACGTGACGAGAAGATTGCCATGCTTACGGCCTATGATGCCTTGATGGCCGAAATAGTCGATATCTCCGGTGTAGATATTATTTTAGTCGGTGACTCCGCCGGGATGGTTATGGGCGGCAAGGAAAACACCCTGTCCGTAACCATGGAAGAAATGCTTTTTTATACCAGAAGTGTACGCCGCGGGGTGCACAATGCCCTGCTCGTGGCAGACATGCCTTTTTTGTCTTATCAGGTGTCGCCGGAAAAAGCCATCGAAAATGCCGGGCGTTTTTTGCAGGAAGCAGGCGCCGAGGCGGTAAAAATTGAAGGTGGCCAAACCATGGCGCCTACCATTCGCCGTCTGGTGGATATTGGCATACCCGTTATGGCACATATCGGTTTGGTCCCCCAATCGATGCATCAATTGGGCGGGTTTAAAATCCAGGGCAGGGAAAAAAACCGGGCAGCCCAATTATTAAAAGATGCCCGTGCGGTTGCAGACGCAGGCGCTTTTAGCGTGGTGCTGGAAAAAATCCCTGCCAGCCTGGCCCGGGAAATCAGTGAATCGATCGGCATACCCACCATAGGTATCGGGGCCGGGCCGGATTGTGACGGCCAGGTGTTGGTAACCCATGACATGCTTGGAATATTCCGTAAATTCAAACCCAAGTTTGTCCGCCGTTACGCGGAACTCGGCGACGCCATCGAAGACGCCTGCAAGGCTTACGTGGCTGATATCAAAGCCCAAAAATTCCCAACGAAAAATGAAAGTTATTAAATCCATCGGCGAGATGCGTGCCTGGTCCGACCAATGCCGTAAAAAGGATGAACGTATCGGCTTTGTTCCTACCATGGGATTTTTACACGCCGGTCATTTTTCGCTTATAAGAATTGCCCGTAAAAACAGTTCCAGGTGTGTTGTCAGTATTTTTGTCAACCCCACACAGTTTGGCCCCAATGAAGATCTGGACAATTATCCACGTGATACGGAGCGGGATTTAGCCTTATGCGAGGCCGAAGGGACGGATATTGTTTTTTCCCCTGATGCAGAAGAGATGTACGCCCCACCCTATCAAACCTATGTGCAAAATGAGGCCTTAGGCGGTAAACTCTGTGGGCAGAGCCGTCCTATCCATTTCCGTGGTGTAACGACGGTTGTAAGTAAATTATTTAATATCGTGGATCCGGATGTCGCGGTCTTTGGTCAAAAGGACGCACAACAGGCCATCATCATAAAAAACATGGTGCGCGATCTGAACTTTCGTACGAAAATCATCATCGGCCCGATTGTTCGTGAATCCGACGGGTTGGCAATGAGCTCCCGTAATAAATACCTTTCCGCAGATGAACGTTTGCAGGCGCTTGTTCTTAGCCAAACCCTGAAGGAGCTGCAAGCTGCCTATAAAACCGGGCGCAGGGATTACGCTGCCCTTGCAGCGAATGCACGGGCAAAGATCGACGCTCTGCCTGCCTGCCATACCGATTATATTGCCTTTGTAGATACCCGGACCCTTGAGCCCGCCGGCCCGGACACCCGGGCCGTATTATTGGCCCTCGCCGTGTTTGTTGGCCCTACCCGCCTGATAGACAACACCTTTTTGAGCAACGCCAACCAACCTTAAAAACTAAGTGAGAAACGGCTGCTTAAAACAAGGGCATTGTTCAGTTCCGTGCTGTTCCCCGGATTGATTACATATTGGATATTGGGTTGAACGCTTATCCACGGCAACAATTGTTGACTATAAGAGAAATCGATAATGGATTCCGCCGCTTCCATAAAAACGCCCAGCATGCGTTCGCTCTCAATCCGTTCCGTTCCCAGGACAGCTTGAGACAACGATACGCCCATAATCCCACCGGACTGGTTTTCATAAACCACCCCAAATCCCAAATAGTCTTTAAAATCAAAATATGAATGATCTGACGCGCCATATCGCAAATATGCCGTTAGTTTGTCATCATTGCTAAAAAACCCATCAAAGTCTTTTTCAAGAATACCATAATACCCTGCCGAAATGTGGCCTTCATGCCCGGGGTCCAATATCTTTGAAAATTTAGAATTATAGCTATAGACGCCAAGCCCAACCCGTGAAAGGAAATTGCCCATGCCCCCTTCCGGTTTATAATTTACTTCTCCCGCATAAAGAAAACCATCGTTAAAGGAAATGTGGATGTGGCGGTACGCTTGTGCATTTGCAACCATAAAACTTAAGGCAATTTCATCAAATTGCGAATTCCATAGCATTCCAAAGGTTGTATTTGGATAAATTGATGGGCCACCGGGACCGGTCTGCGAAAAATCGGGCCCAATTCCCTGAGAGCTGTTGAGAAACAAACCAGCGGCGTCAATATGATCCAGGGCGCCGTTGAGATCGATAAAACCGATCGTAAGCTGTTGATGCGCTGTAAAATCATGCTGAAGCCACAGTTCAAAAATACGGTTGTTGTTTTCAGAAGCGATATTACTGATCCCCTGGCTGTCACCACTATAGTCAGATGGGTTTCCTCCGGTAATCGAGATGGCGGATGCATAAAAGGTGGTGGCGTTCCAACCGATAAGCCCTTGCAAGTCGAGGCTGATATCAGAGCTTATCAGACCACTATAAACCTGCCCCTGTTTTAAACCGCCCGATGCATTATGGTAGGCGTCGGCAATAATTGATAAATGTGTTTCGTAAAATGGTGTATCCGGTGCCGATGCGCTTACAAATCCAATGGGCAGCAACAAATAGATTAGGTAATAGATAGGGTTTTTCATCGTCAACCTCCTGTATTAAATGAAAACGAAGTATAAA
>CAYWBI010000224.1:0-5676 GCA_964456445.1 uncultured Calditrichaceae bacterium | reverse complement strand
TAATAGAAGTAAATTTAAAATATCCAGCACAAAATTGAAGCCTGTATTTCAGTTAGCTGGCTATTTCATTTTTTATAAACAATGTAATATGAGCGTGGTCAATAAGAAATAATCGATAACAATACGGGGCATCTATAAAAAGTTTTACTTTTACGCTTCTTATTTATCTACGGGATTTAACGGCCGCCTATAAAAACATTGACATTTTTTAAGATTATTTTACAATTTCCTATTATTTTTTACTCTTTGTGACTAAAGTCTTGAATCATAGTCTATATTTTCAATATCTTGGCTTGTGTTTTTAGTGTGAGCAACCCACCTTCCCTATCTGCCGCCAGAAATAACACAACAATAATTTTTTTATTTTTAACTTTTCATCGAGGAGAAAGCGAATGGAATCAAGGTATTCTGTCGTTCAGCGCATTTTTATATCTGTTTTTGTATTAGCCTTATTCACTCTGTCAAGCCTATGGTACTTTTCGGATTCACCCAATATTGTTTCAAAAACAAAGAAGGTCCGTAAATACGCCAAACAAAGGATGCTGAAAGATGCCTTCGATCTTGAATTTGAAAAGATGGTCGATCCAGCTCTTGGCTATATCCCAAGGGAACGTTTGAAAAAAGCACGGGAGATCGAACAGAATCGATCCAATCGCAGAAGCTTGCAAAAATCGGCCATAGCCAACGCCACCTGGACCGAACGCGGGCCCAGCAATGTTGGCGGACGGACCCGGACACTGTTGTGGGACCCGGCCACTGCAAATAAAGTTTGGGGCGGCAGCGTTACCGGCGGGCTTTGGTATAATAATGACATAACAAACCCATCATCCACCTGGACGGCCGTTGACGATTTTTGGAGCGATATCGCCGTAACCTGTATGGCCTATGATCCCAATAACACGCAAATTATGTACGTCGGCACCGGCGAAGGTTACTACACCGGCTCTTCCCGCGGTCAGGGTATCTGGAAGACAACAGATGGCGGGACCAGCTGGACCCAACTGCAAACCAGCAATGCGTTTGACTTTGTCCTGGATATCGTTGTGCGCAACGAGGCCGGTACGTCCGTGGTTTATGCTGCAGTGGACGGCCGTTATTACCGGGGTTCCTGGGGGCATTATACAAACAATGGCCTGCAACGCTCCACGGATGGCGGATTGACCTGGGCACAGGTACTGCCGCACAGCTTGCGAAAAGACGGAAGCGGCAATACCCATCCCTTTACACCGGCGGACATTGAACTGGCCGCGGACAACCGCATTTGGATCGGAACGCAAAGCAATCCATGGGGGCATGGCGGCGGTACCATCATCTGGTCCGACAATGGCACCACATGGAATGTTGACTCCGTTTCCTATGGCGAACCGACAATTTCCGGCGTCAGCCGGGTTGAACTGGCCTGCGCGCCTTCCGACGCCAATGTGGTTTATGGTTTGATCGAGGCCAATCAGGTTTTAGAGCGGGTAATTTACACTTCAAACAAGGGCACATCCTGGACGGATAAAAACGAGCCAAGTGATGGGGATTTTGGCATACCTTCATCAGACATGACCCGTGGTCAGGCCTGGTACGATCTTATTATTCAGATCGATCCCAATGATCCCAATGTTGCCATTTGTGGCGGAGTGGACCTTTTCCGCACAACCGACGCGGCCAGCTCCTGGACGCAAATTGCAATCTGGACAAGTTATCAGCCGTTTCTTCCCTATCCGGTAGTCCATGCAGATCAGCATCAAATTCAATATAAGCCCGGTTCATCATCGGAGATTGTTTTTGGCAACGACGGCGGAGTCTTTTACACGGCAGACGGAAACACAAACACGCCGACCTTTGCCAACATGAACAACAATTACAATGCCACCCAGTTTTATGCCTGCGCCATCAATCCAACATCCGGCTCAAATCAGTTTATCGCCGGGGCCCAGGACAATGGCAGCCAAATGTTTTCATCCGCGGGTTATGGCAGTACAAGCGAAGCTAGCGGCGGTGACGGCGCCTTTACACACATTGATCAGGACGAACCGACTTATCAATACACTTCCTATGTATATAACAGCTTTTATGTATCCACTAACGGTGGATCAAGTTTTACAAATGTCGAACCTACGGTCACGGACAGTGGCGCGTACTTTATCAACCCAACGGATTTTGATGACGTCGGCAACAAGTTCTATGCCTCCAATGGAAAAGGCAGCTATCTGCGCTGGGACGACCCGCATACAACAACGGGTACCTTTGTAAACGTGGCCATGCCAATTCTTGCCGGTGATGAAGTCTCTGCCATCACGGTATCTCCGTTTACATCGAACCGGGTTTTCTTTGGCTCCAACAATGGCAAAATTATCCGGGCAGACAATGCCAATACGAGTTCGCCAAGCACAACAATTATCAACAGCGGTGCGGGGATGCCTGCCGCCTGGCTAAACAATATTGCCATCGATCCGACAACGGAAAGTCACATGCTGGCACTCTTTAGCAACTTTGGCGTATCCAGTGTGTGGGAAACAACCGACGCTGGCACTACCTGGAGCGATTGCGACGGCGACCTGCCCGATATGCCCGTTCGCTGGGCCGTTTTTAATCCCGATAACACCGGTGAAGTTCTGATCGCCACAGAACTTGGCGTCTGGTCAACTGATAAATTAAGCGGTACAAGCACCAACTGGGTCCCCGCAAATACCGGCCAGGCCAATGTGCGTACGGATATGCTTAAAACCCGCTCGTCGGATAATCTGGTCATTGCCGCCACTTATGGCCGTGGTCTCTATTCATCGGACGTCTTTTCAACGGCAGCCGCCGGATTTTCAGCGCCGGGCACGGTGGCATATATCGGACAAAGCATTTCCTTTGTCGATGGCTCTGTAAAAGCAACCTCCTGGTCCTGGAATTTTGGCGATGGCAACACATCCACCCAGCAATATCCTACACACAGCTATACAACCGCGGGAACATACACCGTTGCCTTAACCATAAACGGCGGTGCGTCAACAGATACGCAGACCAATCTGATCCATGTACTGCCAAATTTAGGGACGCCTTTTACACCGGCGCAGGGCGGCAATTTTGAAAGCAACGGCAGCTACTTCGGTTCACAATATACCAATGGCCTGTTAGACGTCTGGGAACTCGGCGCCCCTGGCAATGCCCTTACAACGGTCAGCTCCGGTAGCAACGTCTGGAAAACACGCTTAACAGCGGATGTGGATTTGGGCGATTACACATCGGTCCTTTACTCGCCAAGTTTTAATTTTTCCGCATCCGGCAGCTACTCAGTCCACTTTCAAAAAAGCATGGAAGCTTCGGGCGCCAATGCCCCATTTGGGGCCTATATGGAATATAGCACCGATAGCGGCGTCAACTGGACACGTCTTGGAACCGACAATGATGTCAATGGGACCAACTGGTACGATCGTGGGCCATCATCCACCGTCAGCCACAGTGTAACCCCCGGCGGCTATGCCTGGTCCGGTAATTATACCAATCAGGCTACATCGTATGATTGTTCCTTCCTGGCAGGCAATGCATCTGTGGCCTTCCGTTTTGTTTTTATGATGGCACGTGGTTATACCAGCGGTTATAACCAGGATGGTTTTATGATCGACGACTTTGAAATCCAGGGTCAAATAAACGATGTATCGCTGCCTGTTGAACTCAATGGCTTCAATGTAGCACAAAGCCTGAACGATGATGGTGTCGATCTTACCTGGAAAACGGAATCCGAGTTACAGAATGCCTATTGGAAAATCGAACGAAAAGAAAACAACGGTAGTTTTGAGCAGATTGCCCGTATCGATGGGCAAGGTACAAAATCATCGGCCACCGACTATCAATACAGCGATCATGATGTCACTTTTGGCAACCGCTACACCTATCGCCTGACCGATGTATCTTATGACGGTCGGCAAAAAAGTCATGCAGAAGTAAGTTTGGAACTGATTGCCCCGCGGAAATTTGATTTGGGCCAAAACTACCCCAACCCGTTCAACCCGACGACGGTAATCCGCTATCAACTGGCCAAAGCGGGCAAAACCCAATTGACGGTTTTTGACATGAACGGCCGTCGGATCAGGTCGCTTGTAAACAACAATCAAAAAGCGGGCGTATATAAAGTGAATTTTGATGGCCAGGGCCTGGCCAGTGGTGTTTACTTTTATATTTTAAAAACCCCGACATTTAGCAAATCCAAACGGATGTTGCTTATAAAATAAACGGATCAAGCTGAACCCGCGGAACCGGATACGTATCCTGTTCCGCGGTCATCAGTGAACAGATACAAAGCCCTGTGTTTTTACACAGGGCTTTTTTTATTTTGGGGCATCCCCTTGTATATACATTCTATCCTGCTTATTATAACCCCTGATAACCCATCAACTCAAAAGGAGATACGATATGGCCAGCAAGAAAATTTTAATGCTCGTCGGCGACTTTGTGGAAGATTATGAAGCCATGGTGCCTTACCAGATTTTAACCATGGTCGGGCATCAGGTGGACACGGTTTGCCCGGACAAAAAAGCCGGAGATTCGGTAAAGACTGCCATTCATGATTTTGAGGGTGACCAGACATACAGCGAAAAGCCCGGTCATAATTTTGGCATAAGCGCCGACTTTGCAGCCGTTGATCCGGCAAAGTACGATGCGTTGGTCATTCCCGGTGGCCGCGCCCCGGAATACCTGCGTTTAAACGAACGTGTTCTCGAAATTACGCGGCATTTTGCCACGGCAGACAAACCCATTGCGGCGATTTGCCACGGCGCCCAGATACTGGCCCCGGCCGGGGTATTGAAAAACAAATCCTGTTCCTGTTACCCGGCGGTCGGCCCGGAGGTAACACAAGCCGGCGGCACTTATGTGCCCAACAACGACACCTTTACAAACGCCAATGTGGACGGCAACCTAATAACGGCCCCGGCCTGGCCCGCACATCCACAATGGATGCGCGAATTTCTGCGGGTGCTCGGTTCCACAATCGAACCGTAAATTTTCCTGTTTGGGGACGCTGCGGCGTCCTTATTTTTCAAACATTGTTTATTCAGGACGGATAAAAGTTTGACGTTGCCAAATCGACGGTTGCAATCTGTGACCACCATACTGTGGGGCTGGTTCGGAAAACAAAAAACCATCTTTGATGAATGTCTTAAAGTGATAATACAATGGCCTGATTGAAAAAAGGGAGCATATATGTCAACCAATCTGGAATTCACAAAGCTTCGGGAAGAAAACGAACGCCTGAAGCGCGGCATCAGGGAACTTTCCATTTTAAACGAAATCGCCACCACTATTAGTTCGACTATGGAACTGGATCGAATTATTGAGATTGTTATCCGAAAATGCATCAAAAATTTGCTCGTCGAACAGGCTGCAATATGGCTGTTAAATCCCGACGATTTAATGCGGCCGTTAAATACCATGATCCGCAATTACGACTCGAGTCATGAAAACATCGCCTTTCGCCTTAACAACCAAATAACAGGCTGGATGCTAAAAAACAAGAAACCGTTAATCTGTAATGACCTTAAAAGTGATAAACGCTTTTTTACAAGCGCTTCCGATCCGGGCTACAATTCCCTACTTAGCGTGCCACTGAACGTGAAAAGCAAAATGACGGGGCTTATTGCATTGTTTAATAAAAAGAGTCCAACCGGTTTTACCAATGACGATAAAAAAATACTAAGTATA
>CAYWBI010000223.1:0-5690 GCA_964456445.1 uncultured Calditrichaceae bacterium | reverse complement strand
TTAAGGTTGTTCAGGACAAGATTTTTTATATAGCCCATCTCATATACTTTCGTTATAAGATTTACAAAAAAACCAGCAAGTTAAATCAATGTCCTTCTTTCTTTACTACTGTTTGCAGAAAAAGAGAGGAAGAAAAATCATATAATATCACAACACACAGCTAAATATACTAAATACACCTGCGGGTATGAAAATATTTTTCCCATGTAAATGAAGGAAATCAACTATAGGTTTTTGCCATAAAAGAAACATGGAATGGAAACTATCTGAAATGTTTTTCGTTAAGTTTTTATCCATTACAGTGCACATTGATGGCCTGACGTACCGCAAACATTGACTTCTAAAAAAATGAAACCTTAGGGTACTATGCCGGCGAAATCAATATCATATTGAATTAAATCAATATAATGCCCGTATCCCTGTCCCGGACGGGCCTTTTGTGAAATTGTTGAAACGTCGCGGCCAAGGGGGCTGTTAACAAAATCTGACAATATAGGCGCCATCAACAAGGCAAATTTAACATCTTCCACTTTTAATTGGCCCAGAATATGAATATATTTCATCTTTACCAAAAATCAGGAGAAAAAATGGTTCGCGTATTTGTTCTTGTCTGTTTGATGCTTCTTCCCGTATTTGCCCAAAAAAGGGCTTTTGTTCTGGACGATCTTTATAAATTGAAATCGGTGAAGGACGCACAAATTTCACCGGATGGCGCCAAAATAGCCTTTTCGGTTACAAGCTATGATTTGACCCGCGGAAAAAGCAATTCTGAAATTTATTTGATGGATGCCGATGGTACGAACAAAATCCGGCTTACAAACAATCCTGCAGCGGATTATCATCCCCGCTGGCATAAGGACGGAAAACATCTGCTGTTTATTTCCACACGCAACGACAGTCCGCAAGCCTGGATTATCCGTTCCGATGGGGGCGAAGCCGGGCAATTGACCGATTTTAAAATGGGCGTTTCAAATCCCGAATGGTTAGGCGACGGTTTTAAACTGGTCTTTTCAAGCCGGGTCTTTCCCGATCTTGGCGCGGACAATGTAGCCAATGAACAACGTGAAAAATCCCTGACAACCGGCCCCCTGCAGGCACACCTGGCCGACGAGCTCCTTTACCGTCACTGGACATATTGGATGGACGGTAAGCGTGAACATATCCTTGAATATGATCCGGACGAAGACAGCTACCGCGATCTGACGCCCGGGGATTTTGATTTCCCGGCCTTTGGCGGCAGCTTTGCCGTGGCTTCACAGGGTGATAAAATTGTGGTGGAATCCAACCATGATAAAAACGAATATGAGACCACCAACAAAGATTTGTACAGCATCGAGGTTAAAAGTTTAAAAAGCACAAATCTTACCGATAAAAATGAAGCCTATGACGGACAGCCGTCGTTTTCACCAAATGGCCGCTATCTTGCTTATGTGCGCCAAATAAAGCCAACCTTTGAATCCGACCGAAGCCGTTTGATGCTGTTTGACTATAAAACAAAACAAATAAAGACGCTGACGGAAAAACTGGATAACAGTGTTGATCTTCCCCATTGGTCGCCAAACTCACAGACCGTTTATTTTCGTGTGCGTGAAAAAGGCAAGCTTCCGCTTTTTAAAGTTGACATCAAATCCGGTAAAATGGCCAGGGTTGTTCAGTTTGCAACGGTTGATGATTATTCAATCTCCCCGGATGGCACGTGGATGGCCCTTACCCACCGCGCCATCGATGCGCCGCGTGAAATTTTTAAAACATCGACGTCAAAAGCGCTAAAAGACAAAAAATACCAGGCACTGACTTCCTACAACAAAAAAATGGTTGACGCCATTGATATGCGTCCGGCGGAGGAAGTGTGGATCGACAGCCCCGCGGGGCAAAAGGTACATGCCTTTTTGATCAAACCACATAATTTTAATCCGAACAAAAAATATCCGGCCATAATAAATGTGCATGGCGGGCCACAGGGCCAATGGACGGATGGCTTCCGTGGGGACTGGCAAATGTACCCGGGTTCGGGTTATGTGCTCATCTTTCCAAATCCGCATGGTTCGACAGGATATGGCCAAAAATACACCGATGAAATATCCGGAGATTATGGCGGAAAGGTCTTTCAGGATGTGATGGCGGTGACCGATTATCTGGCAAAACTGCCTTATGTGGACGCCGATCGTCTCGGCGCCATGGGTTGGTCTTATGGCGGATATATGATGAATTGGCTGCAGGGGCATACCACACGTTTTAAGGCAATCGTCAGTATGATGGGTTTATATAACTTAAAATCCTTTTATGGCGCCACTGAAGAATTATGGTTTCCACAGTGGGATTTAGGGGGAACGCCCTGGGAATCGCAGCAATATAAAAAGTGGTCACCCGATGCCTATGTAAAAAACTTTAAAACACCGACGCTGATCATAACCGGTGAACGTGACTATCGGGTGCCTTATACACAAAGTCTGGAATATTTTACCGCCCTGCGCAAAAAGAACATAGATGCCCGCCTGATTGTTTTTAAAAATGATGGCCATTGGCCAAACGGAATCAAATCCATGCCGTTTTATTATAATGCACACCTGGATTGGTTTTATAAATATCTTGGCGGTGCGCCCGCGCCGTATGACATGAAAAAGATGTGGTTAAACGAGGCCTTTTAATGGAGTTCATGGAAAAACCGACATTTTTTCCCTTGTTGTTCCGTTTTTACAGCCATTGCCTGGTGTTCCCCTTTAACGAATTGGGGTTAGAAATGGAAAACCTGTTTCGGCAGATTGAACTGCAATGTGAAAACACCATGCAGGAACATTTGGCCAATCGTGCCCTCGATGTTTTAAACTCTTTTCTCGAGGCCGAAGCGGGCAACCTCCAGGGAGAGTATAGCCGCATGTTTGCCGTAATTGAAAACAACGATCCGTTGGTTGCGATTAATTTTACGGAATATAGTGATTCCCCATTATTGGATAAGTTGCTGGACAACATGTATGATTCTGATCTTGCGCTTAACTATGACGAGGCACCCGAATCGATTACCAACCTGTTGGACTATTTTTCGTTGATTGTTGAGAGTGAACTGGCCGTGGAACTCATGCCGGTTTTTATCGGCATCCTGGATGCTTTTGGGAAACAACTTCTTAAACAAACAACGCTGCAGTACTATGCATCGCTTGGTAATGCCCTGTTGGAATTAAAACAACTCATTTCCGAATAATGGCCGTTCAATGGCAAGATAAGGAGATATTCCTTACGGTTAGGGATTTGCTCCCGGTTTCGCTGGATGGCCAACCATTGCTTTCCACCTTTCCGTTGCCTAAAAGGGGCGGGCTGGGACGTGCCGCACAAACCCGTTTCCAGGCATCCCAAAAAGCCGATCCGAAAACAATTTTCCATACCGAATATCGTGTTCAGGATGTGTTCGTTCATGGTAATTATACCCTTCATGTTTCGGGAAGGATTGACGGGGCTTTGTTTTTAAACGACCGGGTCGAGATCGAAGAAATAAAATCGGTTGTATTAAAATCCACCGAGTTTGCCCGGATAAAGGTCGATAAATTCCCCGGATTCATTGCCCAGTTGTTGTTCTATGCCTATCTGTTGCAAAGGGAGTTGAACGGGCTGGAAGTTTCGGCCTATCTGGTATTGGTCAACCTTATCGATAATAAGGTCAAAAGAATCCCCGTGGACTATAACCCTCAGCATGTGGAAAAAATGCTGGCTGCCCGTTTCGATGAAATCATTAGAGAGAAGAATCAGCAAGAGCAGCTTCTGGAACAGCGCAGGAAAGAAATTTCGGAAAGCCATTTCAGCTTAAAAGAAAACCGGCCACAGCAGCAAAAGATGATGCAGGCGGTAGCCTCGGTTCTAAAACAATCGGAAAACCTGCTGGTGTCGGCGCCAACAGGCACGGGAAAGACAGCCGCAGCCTTGTTCCCTGCCATTCGCTATGCGTATACTCAGCGAAAAAAAATATTTTTTATCACCTCAAAAAATACCCAGCAGGAGCTGGCGGTCGAAACGGCCAAAATGGTTGTTGAACGCGGGTTAAAAATACAGGTGGTCCAAATACGCGCGTCACAAAAGATGTGCGCCAATGACGTTTACTTTTGCCAT
The DNA here is from genome assembly GCA_964456445.1 of uncultured Calditrichaceae bacterium. Taxonomy (GTDB): domain Bacteria; phylum Calditrichota; class Calditrichia; order Calditrichales; family J004; genus CAYWBI01. The sequence continues at coordinate 1,592 of CAYWBI010000223.1, read as the reverse complement.
GAGAATTATTGCCCCTATGCCAGAGAGTTTAAAAAACGCAAACAGCAAAGCGATCTTATTGAACGGTTGACCGCTTTCGATATCCTTACGCCGGACACGATATTTGCGATGGCCAGCGCCGAAATGCTGTGCCCGGCCGAGATCAATATTGATATGGCCATGGAAGCCGATATTGTGGTGGGCGATTATAATTATGTATTTGACCCCATGGTACAATTGCGCCGTCTGTTTAAGCGCACCGCGTTTGATGACTGGATCCTTATCGTTGATGAAGCACACAACCTGACCGAGCGTGGCCGGGACTATTTGTCGGCGGATATAACCGCCCCGGAGATAAGGGATTTGTTAAAATCCCAAAGAAAAGGCCCGCTAAAGAAAGCCCTGCAAAAAATAAATGAACAATTCAATCTCTTTGAAGAAGACGGACGCGTGTATCATGAACAGGAACAGTACTATCCGGCACACCTGTCTGCTCCCTTATGGAAGGACTTATTGTTTCTTTATGAGTCGGCCTATATCGATTATCTGATGAAGAAAGTGAAATCCAATAAGGTGGTACCCAACGATCCGGCGGAAAAACTGTATTACCGGCTGAGACGATTTGTGCAAATCCTTAAAATGATCGATAAAACCTATGCACTGTTTTATGATGCGCAGGGTAAAATCCGTATCGAAAACCTGGACCCATCACGATATATAGGGGGCATTATCGAGCGCTTTCACAGCGTGGTCGCCATGTCCGCAACGCTGGACCCGATGGAATATTATAAGGAAGTTTTGGGCGTCGGGCGAAACAGTCACGTCCTGGAGTTAGGTTCGCCTTTTCCAAACAACCATAGAAAAATTGTTGTGGTTACAAACATATCCACCCTGTATAAAGACCGTATCAACAGTTATGCGGCAATTGCGAAAATTATCATGCGGGCGATAAAAACAAAACCGGGCAACTATCTGGCCTTTTTCCCCAGCTATCAATATCTCGAAGACATGCGTTTGTTTATAAACGATAAGTCGATTGAACTGATCCGGCAGGAACGCGGTATGGGGCCGGACGTGCGTGAGGCCTTATTAAAACGCCTGAAAGCCGGAAAAGGCAGCCGTCTTTTGATGGCGGTGATGGGCGGGGTTTTTTCCGAGGGGGTCGATTTTGCCGGTGATATGGCCATAGGCGCCTTTATTATAAGCCCGGCATTGCCCAAAATTTCGTATGAACGCCAGCAACTCCTTTCCTATTACGAAAACGAAAAAGGGGAGGGCATGCTTTACGCCTATATTTTTCCGGCAATGAATAAGGTTGTCCAGGCGGCCGGGCGGGTTATCCGCGGGATGAACGACAAGGGTATAATTGTGCTTATTGGCAAAAGGTTCGAAGAGCCCGTTTATAGCAAACTGCTTCCAACCTATTGGTTTGAAAACAAAGCGGATGTTGTCTTTACAAAAAAACCACAACAGGAAATCAAGGACTTTTGGGCTGGGCTAAAATGATTGAGGGGCTGGTTTTTGCCCGTACAAAACAAAAATATAACATCATAAAAAAAAAGGCCCTACTGGGTTTTGTGTGGGTAAATACTTAGATAGAAAGAAAATTCAGA
>CAYWBI010000222.1:0-5708 GCA_964456445.1 uncultured Calditrichaceae bacterium | reverse complement strand
CAAAGCCCCGCCACTATTGGCTTTGTAGAGACTAACAGCCAAGTTGGGTTAAGAAGAAACACCCAATCCCGTGAGCAACGTCGTGGGATTGGGTGTAAATAAATATAAAGGTTATAACAATTCGGTTATTTCAGGGCCCAAAGCTTGTCATAATCGTGCTTCTTCTCCAAGCGGTCCAGTTTTTTAAAGGCAATGTTCAAGGCCTTCATCAAATCCTTCTGACGGATCGTGTTGGGCAGGGCTTGCATAACATATTTAGCATCCATCCTTGCTTTGTCCCACTCAACGCCTTTTCCACTGATAACACCCTGGGCATAAATGGTGGGCCCGGCAATATAACCATTTGGTGCGCCGGAGATACGAAAGCTTAGCCGTGGCGACAGGGCGCCCTCCCAGTCCATTTCCAAATCCAGCGTAACCGCGATCAGCCCGTCAACACCCAGCTCTTTTATGAGACGGGAGTCCACCCGGTCCGAAGCAAAAGTTGTGGAGATATTGCCTACGATGGCTGAAAGTGTTGTAGGGATAAGGTTCTTTGTGCCCATATAACTTTTTTCAACTTCCACGGTAGAAACCTTATCGGAAATTGGCTCAAGCCTGGCATAGGATGGTGCACGCAAGACATCTTTGATTGGAATCAACTCAATGTTATAGTTATTATCTAATACCCTTTTAAAGTCGGTATAAAGGGTGTTTACAAGATTGTTCCAATATGCATCCGGTAGTTTAGGAAAAGTTCTGGTTTCAGTCGTGGTTGTCGTTGTGGTTATATTTCCTGTTGTTGATGAACTGCTTGATGTTCTTTTTTGTTTGAGCCGTGTTGCCCTTACCGTAAAAGAAGCCATGGCAAATTTTTTACCGCTGCTCATCGGACGGCCCAAAAAAGCGGTTGGTTTGGTTACATCAATATGCATATTACCATCATTTGATTGCAGGTCTTCCTTCACACGCAATCCATAATTGGATGACGTCCCAAAAATATTTTCATCAATGCTGCCCGTTATGGTAACAGGAATGCAGTCAACGGACATCCCTACAATCTGTGAAGCGCCAACGCCTTTAATATTTGTGGGTATCACATTAAAACGATCAACTTTTAACCAGTTTGCGCCCTCGTTCGGCACCATGCCAGATCCGGTATTTTCCCACATAGCCGCGGGAATGGTTATTTTGTTTTTATATTTAAAAACCGCCATATCCGTAAAGGCATGTAAGCCCATAATGTCATTGATCAGGGCAATCTTGAATTCGGTGTTTTCCGTTGCATTGGGACTTTCCATTTCCAATGTAAGGTCTGAATTAAGGTTAATTTCCGCCCCTTCTTTTTTTCCATTGACAGATTTAATTTTGATGGGTTCCGGCGCGCTGACGGTAAACTCCGCGGTTTGGCCTGTCTTTGTTTTTATAACCACACGTTTGGGTGATAAATCATCCTTGGCGATCCACTTGCCATAAAAGCCGTTTTTTATATGTGGAACAATTTCCCCGTCAATTTCAACGGTTCCATCAACGGTTAACATCCCCATTCCATCCCGGTTTAACAAGCTGACAAAAACCATGTTGCCATGTTCATGCCATGTATCGCCAAAATAATCTGTTTCTACTACATTGGTGGCTTTGGGAAAAACATTGCGCATAAAAAAAACTTGTATTGCGGCCTTGTTCAGATCGTTTGTGCTATGTGTCATCAATGAACCGACCAGACTTCCTGTCATCTTCATCATTGTTGAACAGCTAATAAACAATAAGCCCAATATTAAAAGGACATATTTTTTTGAATGAAACTGCTTCATGTGAGCCTCCCTTGTTTTGATTCATGGATTATTTTTTTGTCACCGATATCGGTTCCTGTTGTCGGTTTTATTTATGGTTTAAAATCGGTGTATCCGGTTTTTCCATCGATAAGTGAAACCGATACCCTGTATTCGACGCCCGAACTTAGAGTGAGTTCTGTTTTTGCCGTAGCCACTGCGCCTTGTGGGGTAACGCCATGTGTAGCAGGCGAGGCAATGTTACCCTGGCCCGGGGTTGCTATTCCCCAAACGATTACCGTGGGGTCGGCGGTGCGCACTACGCTAACACTAAACGCTTTTCCAACAGACCAGGAATATGCGGGTTTGGTACCGCTGCCAACGGTCACTTCAAAATCCCCGTTAGCGCCTGAACTGGCCGGATTGTTTTTTTCCGAACAGGATGTAAATAAAAATGCAGATAAAATTGAAACAATTATAAATATTTGTCTGATATGCATCGTGCACCACCTCTCTATTTGTTTTTTGAGAAAATTGAATGGTAAAAAATAGAGGACGATGGATGGTTTAACAATACGTCGTATGCCGTATTTTTGAGTTTCTTGTCAAACTTAAACGAAGGTGGTTGATATTAAGGAAGGAAGGATTGAATGGGGTCAAATTTCGGCACTAAATGATGCGCTTAGATAAGTTTATGTTTCTGTGCCATCTGCACAGCCTGCATTTTATTGTGAACATGAAGTTTTTCATAGATATTTTCGATATGCTTCCGCACGGTTGAGGGTGCAATAAATAATGCCGCGGCAATTTTTTGATAGTCCAGACCCTGGCTTAACTGCTCCAACACATCAACCTCCCTCTTTGTCAACGACACATCCAGCTCCTTTTCCGGTTCTTGCGCACTATCCGGGTTTCTTAACAACCCCAAAGTTTTTGCCGCTATAATTGGGGACATCGGCGCCCCTCCATCCCGGATCGTTTTTATCCCGTCAACTATCATTCTGGCAGGCTCATCTTTAAGCAGATAGCCGCTTGCCCCCGCCTGAATAGCCCGGAATATCTTATCCTCATCATCAAAAACCGTGAGTATTACAATCTTGATCTTGGGATATTTTTTGTTTACCTCTGCGGTGGCCGAAATTCCGTCCATCCGGGGCATCTCAATATCCATAAGGATTACATCCACGTCCGGTTCTTGTTCAAGGTGCTTTAACAGTTCAACACCATCAACGGCATGAAACCTGAAGTCGATAAGATCGTTAAACAGGCTCAGCTTTTCCCTGAATGCGGTAGCCAGGCGTTGATTGTCTTCCGCAAGTGCAATTTTTATTTTTTTCATTGTTTACTCCAGGTACTAATTACACAATAATTTCGAAACCTGATATACGACATATGTCCTATTTTATATTTATGGTTGACCCCATATCCGGGATTTTTAGGTTTTAGTGGCGGTATCAGTTCATGGTCATTTTAACTGTGGTGCCGCTGGGGGAAGTATCTATTTTAAACATACATCCGGATTCTTCACATCGCGCATGCATATTATTTAAGCCATTGCCCTTGGATTCCATATTTGGATCAAAGCCCTTCCCGTCATCTTCAATCGAAATTTCCAGACTATGGCCCTGCTGGGAGAAGATGATATTTATTCGGTCCGCATCGGCATACTTTATGGCATTTTGAACCGCTTCCTGTACCAGACGATAAAAGTTAAGCATTTGAGTGGAAGACAACTCAAGCGGTTCCTTGAGATTATTCACAACCAGAATCTCAGGTCGTTCAATACCTGAATTAATTTTTTGCCTGAGTTCGCTTATTTTTAAAACCAGTTGTTCTGCGCTGCCACTTTCCCTTTTGATGGCCCAGATAGAATTACGCAGATCATCAATGGTCTCCCGGCCAAGGGAACTGAGTTTCTTTAGACGATCCATAAGGACATGATTTTTTACACTGTATTCAAGATTATCAATGGAGCTGATCATAAAGGTAAGATTGGAACCAATATTATCATGTAATTCCCGTGAAATATGCAGTTTTTCATCACTGATTTTTTTTTCAAGCTCCGCCTGTTTTAATTTGTTTTTAATTTCCAGTTCTTTTTTTAAACGGTTTTGCTTTTGTTTGTAATACCAAAAAGACAACAGCAGTGCCCCTAGGATAATCAATACCAGTCCCACCAAAATAACCAGTTGCAGCGATTTGTTTTGAAGTTCCAGCTTATTCTGTTTAATGACCTGATCCTTTTTCTCTGTTTCATAGGAAATCTGCAGTTCGGAAATTTTTGAATTGGTTTTTTCATTCAAAACGCTATCCTTATAAGTGGTAAAATTTTTATAACTCTCCAAGGCAAGTTCCGGTTTATTCTGTTTTTCATAAACTTTGGAAAGCTGCTCATAACAATATTCGATCATATATTGCTGTCGAAGTTGCTTTGCCTTTCGTATGGCTTGTTTAAAATATGCAACAGCGGCATTAAACTGCCCCATTGCCGCATTCAATTCGCCATGGATAATCAGGTTTTCCGTACGGCCATATTCACCCTTTTCGTTTGCCCTTATTTTGTCTGATTCTTTTAGATAGTATATGGCCTTCTTAAAATTACCTGTTTCTGCATAAATACTGAGTATTTTATTAAGACTGTACGGAATGCCGAGACTATCTTTTAACGCATATTTTAGATCCAATGATTTCGAATAATAATAAAGGGCGCTATCTGTCTTTCCCGCCATTTGGGTTAAAACACCATAATTATCATAAAGATGCGCTAAGGTTTCACTTAAATTGTTTTTTTCCGCGAGGTTAATTCCCTTACGCATGTATATAATTGCTGAAGGAAGGTCGCGTCTTTGAATACGATAGCCATACTCGCCATACAGATTGCTCAACTCCTTAACTGCACGTAATTTTTCATAGATACGGATTGCTTTAAAGGCCGCATCTGTTGCCCTATCCTGGTTGCCCCTCAAGTACGCGGCAAGGGAAAGTTTGTCCAGGGCACGGGCCTCGCCATATTCATAGTTGAGAGAACGGGCCTGCCCAATATTTTTTGAAAAGATATCGATACTTTCTTTTAGGTGGGAAACGATGTATTTGTATGGAATGGAATTGATGGAATCCACATGCGCTTTTGCATTGTCCGCTGCAAATCCGAAATGTAAAAAGACAACAGAAATAAAAAAAACAAGAGTGCGCATGGGCATCTCTCCGGAAAAGTTATATGACAGGATATTAAGGCATTATTTTCAATACACTTAGTTTATCGGCCAAAGCTTTAGAAATACTTAAAAGAAACTACTCGTTTTTATTTTTGGCACTACTGGCTTTTGTGTGGAAATAGAATAGGCCTGTTAAGGAACCTGAGATACTTCCTGAATTAAAAATGAACGAAATCCATTTGAATAACCCCGGGATTTATCCCGGGGGCGAACGAACCTGCATATTCGTCCGGGCTTTAGCCCCTGAAGTTGTTGGGCTAAAGCCCCATTCGTCGTATCGTTCGCTTCCATCCCCGCCCTAAAGGACGGGGTTAGTCAGATGCCTACTCATGGGCCCGGCACAAATTGTCCTTTTTAATTTGACAACGTTGTTATCCTTTATTATAATTTTTTGGCACTACTGGCTTTTGTGTGGAAATAGAATAGGCCTGTTAAGGAACCTGAGATACTTCCTGAATTAAAAATGAACGAAATCCATTTGAATAACCCCGGGATTTATCCCGGGGGCGAACGAACCTGCATATTCGTCCGGGCTTTAGCCCCTGAAGTTGTTGGGCTAAAGCCCCATTCGTCGTATCGTTCGCTTCCATCCCCGCCCTAAAGGACGGGGTTAGTCAGATGCCTACTCATGGGCCCGGCACAAATTGTCCTTTTTAATTTGACAACGTTGTTATCCTTTATTATAATTTTTTGGCACTACTGGCTTTTGTGTGGAAATAGAATAGGCCTGTTAAGGAACCTG
>CAYWBI010000221.1:0-5776 GCA_964456445.1 uncultured Calditrichaceae bacterium | reverse complement strand
TGTCCCATGGAATCAGGAAATGATTTATTTTCTACATAAAAATTATAGGGCAGCTTAAAAAGCAATTTTGTACGGCTGATGGATATGTTCTGCTCATCCCTTAAATTTCGTCTGCCTGTGCTTGCCACAAACGCCGAATCATCCCCGGTAAAAACAATATCAAAATCCCAGGGATAATAATTTATGGCATCTACGGCCGGGCTGATATTTATCAATGACGATCCGGTAACCCATTGAGAATTTTCATAGTCATAGGCTGCCGTTTCATACGGCAGATTGATACTTAACCGTAAGCCATCAAAGACATCGGTGCTAAAGGGTCCACCGGTTTTCATTGTAGAATATACAAGCGTGTCGGTAGATCCTAATTCGACAATACGGCGTGTTATCACATTATCAAAGGCATGTGCGATGGGGGTTTCCGAATAAACCTGTTTAGGGCCGGCATCCAGATCGGAAACAAACATACTGTTAAGTGTATATTTGAGTGCGTGGGGGGTATCTTTCACGGCGGCAATAGTATCGATTCCAAAGGTTATTTGATACGTATCGCCTGGTTTAAGACTGTTTTCGGCCAATATCTGTGGTTCAATGCTCCCTTTGCCAAAAATATCAACACCACTGGCCGGGCCAACTTCTGGTGGTTTGTATCCGGCTGCTAACTGATGTGGCCGGACAATGGCCACATTTTGTCCCACTGTACGGATCGAATTATTCTCATCAACATCAATTATTATCGGATTTTCAGAAGGGGAAATACCCGGACCGATATCAGGTGCGCCATAATCATAAGCAACGAGTGCGTAATAATAAGTGCGTCCATTCTGAACATTGTTATCAATAAAGTGATGTACGATTCCGGTATCAAAGCCCAGATTAAATCCAACACCATTGACCATACCAAAATCGGTAAAACCCTGTTTACCATCGGCCACATCTACCTGAAAGATGGGTTTTTTAAGAAAGGCTGTTCCGAAACCATCGGTGATCACTTCGGAATCTGTAAAACGCGGGTCAGATGACCGGTATAGTTTGTAACCTTCAAAATCATTTGTATTTCCCAGAAAGGGGTCCCGGGTCAACTTATCAGACAAATCGTCCCAAGTGAGAATAACCTTCCCATCGCCCGCTGTTGCTTCGAGAGTTGGCATCTTCGGCGGCTGGGCAAAACGATAATCCGATTCATATATAACCTGGACAATGCGTTTTTGGGCATAAAGTGCAGGCGCCTTGTGAGCATCATCATTCAGCGAACCAAGATCATCGAATGCATGCAGTTCTGCCATAGATATCCGCTCTTCCTGGTTTGTGGCCAGTGGAAAAGGACCGGAAGCAAAAGTTTCAATTAAATTCGAAATATTTCCCAAAAATTTTAATGTGGAATCTTCCCCTATCAATTGCCACATGGATTTATCACCACGGAACCAACGGTAACTTGACGAATGGCTGGGCACTGGGAACAAACGAAACGATGTTAAACCAACCATGTCCGATTCTGTCACATCGGTAGTGGCAAAATTCGGTTCGGAACCGATACCCGGCACATAATCCGGTTTATGGTTACCTTCGCTCCCGTCGGCGTCCGGGCCGTGATAATTAAGTTCAAAAGGCCCAACACCATCAACGCCTACATCATCATTGGGGTTGTCACCGCTGTCCACGATCCATTCATTTGTCTCCGGATCAAGATGTGCATAGGCATTATTGCCGTTCTTATCGATGCCATCCTGCCAGTCCTGATCTTCATCGGCATCCCAGTGATCATGCAGGTCTTCCTGCTTTAAATTATATACGGTTAAAAATTTATTTAAATCGGAAATACCATCGGTAGGACCAATGATCGATGTAGCCTGGTTATCCCGTTTCTCATCGGTCAACCCATCATCATCATTATCGATGCCGTCCTGCGGGAGGCCAGGGCTTTCGAGATAGGCAAAGCCCATAGCGCCTGTCGGTAAACCGGCCCGCCCAATACCATCCACATCCCATGAATAAGCCATATCCACTGTACGGTCAAAGAAACCAATTTCGTCATCCGCTTCCCCACCGATCCCGTTATCCACCCAATATCCAAAGGCGACATCGGGTATGTCATAGTCGGATATATTCGCAATACTGTATTCCCAGAATATGGCATCCCGGGCCTGTGGGTTATTCCATTGGAATCCGCGTTGTGAAACACGGATACCGATGCCCCCCCAGGGCAAGCCTTTCTGTATAGAAACATCCGGGGTTATATCACCGATATGGACGCCGGGACGGGGATAATACTTTACCCGGTCTTCAGGGCCGAGATATTCCTGATCCTGTGCGTCATTGGCAACAAAATAGGTTTCAAGATCGGCATAAATCACTCCGCGGCCAAAACGTCCGTTCCACTCACCGGGCCATTTAGTGGATGTTCCGCCTGCAGGCCATCCACCTATTGGCCAACTTTCGGAAATGTTGCTCATTGCCGGATATTCACTGGCCGGATTAAAATATCCGAATACCGGGTACAAGCCCCATTCAACATCACCAATGGGATTGGTATCCATTTCTTCACGATAGCTTGTCTGTAAAAAATATAATGTATCCAAATCACTTCTGGAAGCGATTTCAGCGGGATCGGTCACCGGAATACTGTCATTGGCGATAAACACCCTGGCGCCAACAAGCAACGCTATGCCATCAAGCATCCTGACGCCACTCGAGTTGTTTGGCCAGCGTGACCAAAGCGGCGCTGTAACACCATTTACCCATTTGGATAATTCGGTCGTATTTTGAAAATAAAGGAACACCCGGTTGCCGGTCATAAAACCAGCACGCTCAGCGGCCTTGTCACCTGCGGGGTCTGTGGGCCCATCATAAAATTTTCCCTGGGCCCAGAGCAGATTTAGATTGAATAACATTAATAAAAAAAGAATAGCTTTTTTCATTGGAATCGATTCCTATCAATAATTGAATGAAACTCCGAACTTAATATAACGTGGGGCGGCATATTGTCCCGGATCGCGGATGCGATCGTAATAATCATTAAAATCCTGTCGGTGAGAATTGAGGTCTGAAGGCAGTACAATGGCTGTATATGCCCGGCCGGTAGTACTGTTCACAAAAATCTCATTTAAACGATCAAGAATATTAAAACCCAGCAAATAAAATTTTACACTTTGAGTATTCCCGATTGGCACCGTATAGTTAGCAGACAAATCAACTGAGAGCTGTGCCGGACGATAATCATTATTCGGAGCAAAATTTATATCGGCCAAACGGCTGAGAGAAATGGGCGCCCAGGAATATGGTGATCCGGAATTATAATATCCGGTACTGGAAATGCCCCAATTGTTTTTATGATAGCCAACGGTCAGGTTTAAAGTATGTCGCTGATCCCAGCTCATTACAATAAGCCTTTTTACCGGGTCTTGAGATGCGCCTGCACGAGAAAATGTTTGCAGTGGGTTATCCGCATTGCCCCTGGTAAATTGCAAGGTATAATTTAAATTTGCGTTAAAGGGGCCGTTGGCATAATCGGCCTTTATCTCCAGGCCACGGCTATTTCCATAATCCTTATTTGTATAAAGACCATACTCGATTTGGTTATAAGTCGTTATTACCTTTGTACTGAGCAGATCATATATATCACGATAATACAGGGCTACGCCCAGATTGAATCCATCAAACAACTGTTGTTCGAGTCCAAATTCATAAGAGACTGTTTTTTGAGGTTTGAGCTGCGCATTCCCCATAGTGGTTGAATAATCGGTCGGAGCCACAAGAAAGGAATTGTTCTGATACAAGGCATACATCGGGGGCATTTGAAAAAAATGTCCATAACTAAAACGCAAAACAGCGCGATCGCCCAATTGATAGGCCAGACCAATTCTTGGACTAAATTGTAAACTGGCATCGGCTTTATTATAAACAGATGTCCGGCTGGCATCACCCTGAAAAATTTGATTCCCCGGGTTTCTCCGGTCCGATGGATAAACGGTATTCGGATTAAAATAATCCCCGCGTAAACCAATATTAAGAACCATATCTTCCAGTTCAATTTTGTCCTGAAGATAGGCAGAGAATTCATAGGGTTTTACCTGATAGATATCCGAATAGACAGATTCATCCCCATAAACAACAGGGCGATAATAAATATATTTAAGCTGACCATCCACAGGAAGCAGAACATTTTCTTTATCGGTGTTAAAGTAACTGTTGCGAATTTGCTGTTCCCTGTTATCCAAATTATGTTGGGTAAACAAAAAACCGGTTTTAAGACCGTGTTGTTTATTTGGCTGCCAGGTAAGGTCAAACTTCGCGTTATAATCATCAAGATAGCGTTTGTTGTGCCCTTTCTGTTGGCCTCCGGTAAAAAACCCGACATCTCCCGCACTGCGCAGATAGCCATCATGAACATATCTCGCAGAGTCGGCTGCATTTTTGTAAAGGTAGTTTCCGTTAAAGTTTTTTAATGCGGAAATATTAATCTGATAAAATGCACTCCTGGAGAGCATCTGATTAAATTGAATGGTCAGCATATCAGAGACTCTGTAAGCAGCACCTACTCCATCCGGGTTGTATTTGAATGCATGATTGTAGCCATGCCACTCATCATCATTCCGGTTATACATCAGCGACATCTTCGCACCATCCTGGAATTTGTAAGTGAGCTTAGCCATAGCCGAGACATTGTTGGATTGGTTCATGGGGACAAACGATCCGTCACCGGTATGTTCGCTATACCATAGGGAAGGATCATCCGATGAATAATCGCTATAGTCAGACACCCGAAAGCGGCGAATACCATTCAGATGGTTTTTACTATTCTGATAGCGCAGGGTGGCAAAAAAAGTTAGTTTGTTGCCAAGAATCGGACCTTCAACATCAAACCGGTAATCCTGGTTCCGATTAAAATCAATTTTACTAAGACCGATAAAAACATCCGTATGGCCGGTCGGGTAAAATCCCGATGCTGCAGATGCGGAAAATTTAAACTTTGGACTTCCATCCTTAGTCACCGCATTTACCACACCACTCATTGCCCGCCCATATTCAGCGTTAAAAGTACCTGTTATAACTTCCAGGTCCGACACAGATTCTGTTTCCAAATCGACTGTTGAGCCATTTCCACCAAACGATTCGACAACCGGCATACCATCGATCATATAGGAGACTTCATTGCTTCTACCACCACGAAAGTGGCCATTAACAACACCAGCCTGCATCTGCACCACGCCGCTTATTGTCTCGACTGGTAATTTATCTATTTGGTCCGAAGAAACGGCGCGCATACTGCTTGTCTGATCTTTTTTATTGGCAAATTTATCCGCTGTGACCACGACAACTTCATCACTGGTGAGCACAGAAGGCGCAAGAGTAACATTTACATAAGCCGTGCGATTTACGGACACTTTTACATTTTCTACTTTAACCGTCTTATAACCAAGCATTTCAAAAGACAGGGTGTAGGACCCCGGAGAAACATTGATTATAAAATAGGCCCCATTTTGATCGACTGAACCACCAAGCTGTGTCCCATCGAGTAAAACATTTGCGCCAACAAGTGCCTCTCCCGATGATTTGTCTGATACTGTCCCGGCTATTTTACCGGTAGTCTGCGACCAGCTTGTTGAAATAAGAACAAAAAGCAGAAAAACAATTAAATTTAGTTTGTTAGAATACATCGACGATCCTTCATTATTCCGAAGATAAATAAAAGCCTCCCCCGCAGGGGAAGGCTTGATGAGATTATTTAAAGTTCGTATCATATGACCATAGGATTTACCTTTAACCCAAATTAATT
>CAYWBI010000220.1:0-5777 GCA_964456445.1 uncultured Calditrichaceae bacterium | reverse complement strand
CAATTATCCACTATTAATTTGACAACCCTGTTTTCTTGTCTTCTGAATTTTCTTTTCTATCTAAGTATTCACCCACACAAAACCCAGTAGAGCCAAAAAATTATATCTGATTTAGCGTTACTTACCTCGACAAAACATTTTTATCTGTTTTAGGGATACCGGCCCATGCCGGTAACGGGTTCCTATGCCATGGGCATCCCGGCGCCTCTGCGCTAACCCAATCCAGGAAAAGCACAACACCTTTCCAGGGAGAATGCCCCGGAAAGGTGTGATTGAAATTTATCGATGACACGTGTTTTATATTATGAGCATTTCTGTTTACCGTCACACACGCGGTGTGACTCTTCAAATTTAATGCCGTTTGTCTCCAGTTCCTGCATCAGCGGTTTATAGATTGCCGGATGCGTTGGGATATGGCAACCGGACAGGGGCAGCGAATTGGTAAGCAATAATTTTGCTGCTGAAGCGGCTGGTAAACCAACGGTTTTTGACATGGCCGTAAACCCATCACGCTCACCGTTATGGATCATGGTTGCTGTATATTCTTCCCTGGGCCGTTCTTCGCCGGGGAAAGCCACAATGATACGATGAAAGAGAACAACCATATCCCGATTCCCGGGGGTGAGTTTTAGTTTTTCATTGATCAGATGGGTCATTGCCCCGGTGGATGTTTCCACATCCGCGCCGATCTTTTCATCCGAAAAAAGACCGAGCCAGCGCAGATTGGACATAATTGCCCCGGTCGGGCTGATATTTAAAAAATTGGCGGTACGTTGTTCAATATTGGCATCCGCCCCCTGCGATGGTAAAAACATTTCGGTCAACTCTGCCCAACTGTTATCGCTCAAACCGGGGATAATTTGCTCTTCATTTGGCAAACCCAGTTTTACGATCTGGAACCAGGTTTCACTCCAACCGGGATATCGTAAGGTTCCACGTATGACCGTGTCGGCATGTTCAAATCCGTAAAGGGTTTTATAGTTTAAGGAATCGCGATTCGGATAAGCTTCCATAAGGCCCAAGCCGTTCACTTCCATATTCCAGGATTTTTGGAACACATAATGATGCGGGATGATTTTGATCTTGCCGTCTTTTAAATATTGGGCGCCGCTTTCCCCGGCCATCACGACATTGCGTGGATTCCAACTGATTACATATTTTAAGGGGTTTGTGATCGAGTCCAGCGCAGGGAGCCCTCCGCCATAAGATTCAAAACTTTTCACCACGCCGCCATTATCACGGATATGTTCGATAAGCGTGGCCGAGGCCATATGGTCAATACCGGGGTCCAAACCAATCTCAGCCAAAATAAGCACGCCTTTTCTAATAGCGTCGTTTTCTATATCACGCAGGCGTTTGTCCTGGTACGAAACGGAAATCATATGTTTAGCATGGGTAACACAGGTAAGGGCCACCATGTGCTGGAACGTGGGCGCCAGCATATTTATAACTACATCGTTCTTTTTGATTTGCGTGTTACGCATATTGGAGTCGTTTATATCAAAGGAAATTGCCGCCCCGCGCGGATGACTGTCAACCCGCTGGCGGGCAAGACCCACATCCCTGTCCGCCACTGTAACAAACCAATCATACTTCTCGGCATTTTCCAAAAGATAGTGAATCAGATAGGGGCTGCTTTGGCCCGCGCCTAAAACTAAAACATTCTTCATGAAATTTTCTTTCTATGATTAAATAGTATTGATTCTCCGGTTACATTTATTTGTAAAAATTGCGCTGCCAACGGTGTTTCCGCAATTTTTCTATTAGATCGGCGGGAAAGGGCCCTTTATTAACAGAATTAACATTTGAACGTAAATTTTTTTTCCGCCGCATACCGGGTATAACGGTGGTAAGCGCTTCATGGCTGATTAAAAACCTTAAAGCAGCTTCGGCAGGTGTTTCACATGCCTCATTCACATCTTCCATTATTTTCTGAACGCGGGACCAAACCTCCTGTTTGCGGTCGTCACGGAAATAACTGTTGCGGAAATCTTTTTCAGGAAAAACGGTATCCGGCGTTACCTTACCGGTCAGGCCTCCCTCATCAAAAGGCACGCGGGCAATAACCGCAATATGGTTTTCTGCACAAAAAGGCAGTAATTCATCAGCAGGGGATTGGTCAAACAAATTAAAGATAACCTGATAGGAATCGATCAGGCCGCTTTTTCCCGCTTCGATGCCATTGGTCGGCTGGTGGTCATTAATGGAGATTCCAAAAAAACGTACCTTGCCCTGTTCCTTCAATTTGATGATGGCTTCTTTCCATTCGTCTTCCCCGGCCCAACTGTCGTTCCAGACATGAAATTGTTGCAGATCCAGATAATCACGTTTGAGGTTGCGCAGGCTTTGCTCGGTCGTTTCAATGATATGTTCCACGGAAAATGATTCCCGCAGGGTGGATTTCGGGTCTGCGGGCCATTCCATTTTCTTTGAAGGGATTTTACTGGTGACGAACAATTCACGTCCGCTTTCCTTTTCCACTTCGCCAATCAGTTTTTCGCTGTGCCCCATGCCATAGACCAGGGCAGAATCAAAAAAATTGACGCCTAATTCGATGGCCTTATGCAACGCCCGCTTCGATTCTGTGTCATCGGCCCCGACCCAAAAAGATTTGCCAATGCCCCAGGCGCCATATCCCAGACGGGAAACTTTTTCGTTGCTTCGCCCAAAGTTTTTATATTCCATGATCTGCTCCTTTTTGTACAGACTGACAGGATTGTTTGCAAGGGGCTAAAGTTAATCAAGAAATCAATGGAATGAAATTTAATCCATGCACAGAAAAACGTTTGTAAATCTTATTGCCTTTGGAAAACCCTGATTGGATCCATTGTTTCAATAAAATCAATTTTAGAGTTCATTAAGCGTTGCCGCTTGTTTCTTTTAGTATTAACCGGACACTCCCCTCATTTTGTTGTTTTCTCATTTGAGAACCTTCTCACCCTGTCAAAGACGAAACACTCTCCAGCCAAATAAATGCTGCTTTGTTTTTGCTATCAATATATATCTTTAGGATATTTAACCTTCGATGATAAAACACGGGCTGATGTTCAGCTCCACCGGATATCATATCCCCCGTAGCTGTTTACTTTTTTTATCTTAGATGAAAGGCTTTCTCATGACAAAAATATCCCTGATCCTGCTGCTGTTGTTTACCGCATGCCATTCTCCAAAAACACAAAATGAGCAGGAACGCTGGAAGACATACGCTGCCAATACCGAAATTATTCGGGATGATTTTGGTGTACCGCACATCTATGGCAAAACAGACGCCGACGCAGTTTTTGGGTTGCTCTATGCACAATGCGAAGATGATTTCAATCGCGTAGAACATAATTATATTTGGGCGATTGGACGTTTGGCGGAGGTGGATGGCGAACCGGCGCTTTACAGTGATTTACGTGCCCGTTTGTTTATGACCCGCCAGGAAGCAATCGATGCATACAAATCCAGCCCGGCATGGTTACAAAAGTTATGCAATGCTTTTGCCGACGGGATCAATTATTATCTCTACACCCATCCACAGGTAAAGCCAAAATTACTGACCCGGTTTGAACCATGGATGCCGATGTATTTCAGCGAAGGTTCCATTGGCGGCGATATTGAACGGGTATCCACCCAAAAGATAAAAGAGTTTTATACATCAAAAGCTGAGCCCGGATTAAGCGTCGTGCATAAGGGTTTGATCCGCCTGTCCGATGGTGAACCGCGCGGGTCAAACGGTATTGCCATTTCCGGCAAACACACGAAATCGGGCAAGGCTATGTTGCTTATCAATCCCCATACCTCCTTCTTTTTTCGCGGCGAGGTGCACATGGTCAGTGAGGAAGGGTTGAATGCTTATGGTGCCGTTACCTGGGGTCAGTTTTTTGTCTATCAGGGATTCAACGCAAAGACCGGATGGATGCATACTTCCACATACACCGATGTAATCGATGATTTTGTTGAAACGATCGTCCCGAAAAAGAAGGGGCGTATGTATAAATATGGAACTAAACTCAGACCGGTTGATTCGTTACGCGTTCGCTTAAATTACAAAAAAGATACGGAAACAAAAGAACGATCATTTACCATCTATCGCACCCATCATGGCCCGGTAACTAGCTCGCTGAACGGTAAATGGGTCGCCACGGCCATGATGTGGGACCCGGTACATGCCTTGATCCAGTCTTATACACGGACAAAGCTTGATGGCCATCAGGCATTTCGAAAGATGATGGAGATGCGCACCAATTCTTCAAACAACACCGTTTTTGCCGATGCCGCTGGAAATATCGCATATTACCACGGAAATTTTATTCCTAAAAGGAATGTTAAATTTGATTATAGAAAACCGGTTGATGGTAGTAATCCCGCCACCGATTGGCAGGGCTTACACAGCGTAGATGAATCGATTATCGTTGTAAATCCGGTCAATGGCTGGATTCAAAATTGCAACTCGACGCCTTTTAGCAGCGCAGCGGAATATAGCCCGAAAAAGGAAGATTACCCACGCTATATGTCCATCGACAGGGAAACCCTGCGGGCCGTCCACGCCATCCGCCTGTTAAAAAAATCCCGGAACCTGACACTGGATAAGCTGATCCGTCTGGCGTATGATCCCTATCTGCCGGGATTTGAAATGCTGATCCCCGGTTTGGTAAAAGCGTATGATCAAACCCGTAATCCGGACAAGACATTGCGGGAACCGGTCAACCTGCTGCGGAAATGGGATTTTACCGTAACGAAACAATCGGTTGCCATGTCCCTGGCCGAATATTACGGTGATATGTACAACCGATTTGGCAAGGCGCCAAAAAATTTGAGCAATCTTGAACGTTTACGTTATTTTGGAGCACAAAGCCCTGCAGCTGAACGACTGGAAATATTTAAAAAAGCGCTGACAAAATTAATCAGCGATTTTGGCAGCTGGAAGATACCTTGGGGAGAAATCAACCGCTATCAGCGGATCAATGGCCATATCGTCCAGCCCTTTAGCGACGATTTGCCCAGCATTCCGGTTGGTATGGCCTCAAGCCGCTGGGGTGCGCTGGCCTCCTTTGGGGCAAGGTCCTATAACGGCAGCAAGCGTATCTATGGCACCTCGGGAAACAGTTTTGTGGCGGTGGTGGAATTTGGTGACAGCGTAAAGGCCAAATCGATGCTTGCCGGTGGTGAAAGCGGTGATCCTGATTCCCCGCATTTTGCCGATCAGGCACAACGCTATGCCGATATGCAATTTAAGGATGTGGCCTATTATCGCAGTGATGTAGAAAAAAGAGCGGAAAGGCGCTATCACCCGGGTGATAAAAATTAGCCTTTGATTTTTCGACGGCGTCTTAATCAAAATAAACATTTGTTTAAGTCCTTACTGTCTTCAGTTTACAATACCGGTGTCAACCTGGCTGAGAGATGTCTTTGGCGTTTCCCGGCAATTAAACTTTGAATGGCGGGATTATTAAGATGTTCTACAGGAAAGGCAAACCTTTTGAAAGTATGTGATCATCCTGTCTTAGTTGCAGCTTGTTTTAGATGTAGCAATTTGTCCGGGTTTGTATCCACCTTATCTGTAACTTATATTTATGACAAT
The DNA here is from genome assembly GCA_964456445.1 of uncultured Calditrichaceae bacterium. Classification (GTDB taxonomy): domain Bacteria; phylum Calditrichota; class Calditrichia; order Calditrichales; family J004; genus CAYWBI01. Next base: position 211 of record CAYWBI010000220.1, on the reverse strand, counting down.
CCAAGAGGTTTTTTTGTAGTAAACGTTTTAGCAATAGGAATCTTATGAATATATTAAATCTTTTAAAATACTTACTGAACGATGATCCGCCATGAGTACATATTTGATTTTATTCATTGAATGCTTATAATATAATAACCAAATTCAAATTTTCCCGGGAAATTATCTGAGTAAAAACAACTAAAGAGGATAAAACTATGGAATGGTATTT
>CAYWBI010000219.1:4200-5880 GCA_964456445.1 uncultured Calditrichaceae bacterium | reverse complement strand
CAATGAATATTAATATGTTAAAGACTATTTTACTGAGCTAAGGACATAATCAATATTCTTATTGTAAGATTATTTCAGAAACGCCATCAAAGGAAATGTTTCTTTCAGCAATTAGCTTATTATCGTCCCGGTATATCATGGCCCAGCTATAAATTTTTTCGTGTTTTGTCAATGAAAAAGTTGTACAACTCAGAGATAAAAAACTTAAGTAATTGCTTTCAAAAAAAACTATTGGCAGTGTTCCAATTAAGGATCATTCGCTTCTTAAGGCTTCAATAGGATCCAGGTTTGAAGCCCGACGGGCGGGATAGACCCCAAAGAATACTCCGACAATAAGAGAAAAAGCGAGAGCCAAAACAATTGAAGGAATGGAAAGGCTGGCTGACCATTTGGTAAACAAGCCAATAGTCAGAGAACTGCTGATTCCCAACAGGATTCCGAGAAATCCGCCACCAATACTCAGCATCAAAGATTCGAGCAAGAACTGCATGAGGATATCTTTTTTCCGGGCGCCAAGTGCCATTCGCAACCCTATTTCGCTGGTGCGTTCGCGAATAACCATAAGCATAATGGCCAGAATGCCAATGCCGCCAACCAGAAGCGAAATGGCGGCAATACTGCCAATGAGCATGGTAAACGTGTTTGCCGCTTCTTTTTGTGTTTTTAAAACATCAGCCTGATTTTGAATGGTAAAGTCGTCTGGCTTAGAGCGGCGTGTGAGATGATGCCGTTCCCGAAGAAGCCCGGTTACCTCCGCGATTGTTTTGTCGATTGACCGGTTATCTTTTGCCTGAACGTAAATGGTGCTCAGGTAAGTCAGGTTGAACACCCGGCGAAGCGCCGTATTAATGGGAATGATGATCTGATCGTCCTGATCCACACCATTAATATCGACACCCTTGGCTTGCAGCACGCCGATAACGGTAAAGGGAATTTTCCTGATGCGGATCGTTTCGCCAATCGGGTCGGCATTTTCAAAAAGATTTTTCACCACTGTTTGTCCCAAAACGGCCACCCGCAGGGAAGCGCGGTTTTCCTCATCGGAAAAATAACGTCCTTCCTGAATATGAAAATTACGAATTTCCTGAAAGTCCGGTGTGGTTCCGACAATAGACGTTTTCGCGCTGAGGTTCCCATACTTGATCTGAAGTTTTTTACTTTGTACGGGCGCTGTTGAATAAACCGACCGGCATTGCAGATGAATGGCTTTGGCGTCCCGCAAAGTCAGGGTGATGACATTGCCTGTCTGCCGCCGCCGTCCGGCAAAGGTGCGCACCTGCCCGGCATTGACGACAATCAGATTTGTGCCCATGTCTTCAATTTTGCCCAACACATCTTTCTGCGCCCCGCGGCCGATGGCCACCATGATGATAACGGCCGAAACGCCAATGATGATTCCGAGAAGCGCCAAAACCGTGCGCATTTTGTGGGCCAACAAGGCCTTTTGCGATATTCTCAGGCTTTTATAAAGTTTCATTATTCATCTGCTTCTATCACTTTCCAATAACCGCCTTTGTCCGGCCCGATACGTTCGAGTTTGCCTTCCTTTTTCAGTTTAGCAATCGCCATTTCGATGGCTCTGGTGGTCTTGTTTAACTTTGAAGCAATCTCAGGAATGGTCATTGTGCCCTTCTCCATAACGAGCTCAATTATTTTCACCGAAGTTTTCACCGAAGTTTT
>CAYWBI010000219.1:0-4100 GCA_964456445.1 uncultured Calditrichaceae bacterium | reverse complement strand
TTTTCACCGAAGTTTTCACCGAAGTTTTTGGAGCCGCATCCAATTTAAAATGCAAGATTGTTTTAAAAGTATCATCTTCGATCAACTCTAACTTGGTTTGTGCAGAGTAAAGAGGTAGGTATTTACGGATATTTCTAATCCCCGACCCCAATTCTTCCGCTCTGCCCATTTGTTGGAAAAATTTGACAATCGCCGGGTTTTTAGGATGCGGATTAAAATTATCAGGATCAATTGGACCGCTGTCCACCGGGTTATTTGCATTTTCTGTGAACAACCTTTTACGGTAGATAATCAATCGTGCAGGAAAAGCATTGGTATATTCGCGGTGAACAAGAATATTGGCAACGATTTCCCTAAAAATTTTTTCGCGTAAATCGATGCGAATATCGCCTTCCATAAAAAACTTGTCCGGTAAATGAGCCCGGATAAAAAGCATCAATTCATCATAGGCGTCGATCAGATTCGTTCTGATTTCGCGCCGGTCATCGTAATGGTCCAAATCTTCCCGTCTCAGCAAGGCATCGGTTTTGTAGGCTGGAACAATGTGCTGAAGCACTTCATCTTTCGCGAATAGCAGTGCTGCAGCCAGCGTATATCCTTGCTTTCCGGTCTCAAAGTCCTTCTTGAACAAGCCGGCGCTTTTTAGCATTTCAACATTCGAGATATGTAACCAGGGGTGATCAGGGCGATGGCTTTGAATTAAATTTCTAACTTTGGGGAAAAGACCCTCATTAAAATCTGAAAATTTAAGATAGGGATATATTTTGTTTTCGATAAAATAAGCGCTCTTTCTCTGGTAAAGATGGCTGAGGGCTTCATGTGTTTTGACTCTAAAATCACCATCTTCGCTTCGATCAAAAATAATGTTCCCTGTTTTATGTACTTGTGAACTTTGTGGCACCCGAACATAAACAATATTTTTACCATCGATATTAAACTCTTCAGGAAATAGCATAAAAGGTGGATCAAGTTTATTGGGATTATTGGAGAGATTGACGAGATTGGTTTTTATCTGTTCAATCTTATCCGCTGCAATGCCAACCACATCGCCGGAATTTTCCACACCAAACAGCAAGTCGCCGCCAATTCGATTTAAAAATGCACAAACCGATTCAAAAACGTTTTCCGGCAGGGATAAACGCGCTTCTTTAAATTCAACTGTAATTCCTTCGTCGCATGAAAGAATTTTTTCTAATTGTTCTTTTGTCATATTATGCAACACTCGGATAATATCACTTCGCTTGTATTTTCCATTATTTGATCATGTGAGATGGAATTAAATACAGTTAATGATGTGAGAATTTATGAAAACAGCGGTAAATATGAAATCCTGTTTTATCTTCGCTGAATGAAAGATTACGATAAATTCTTAAGCCAACTTAACATATTTTCACCGTAGTGCCTCAACGGGATCCAACTGAGCGGCTTTACGCGCCGGCTGAACGCCAAAAACAATTCCTACGATAAAGGAAAATCCAAACGCCAATACCAGGGCTTCCCACGAAATCACTGCCGGCGTGCTGGTCACCAATTCCATAATTTTCACTCCGAGTATGCCAACGATAAAGCCAAAGATACCACCCGAGAATGTAATCGCCAGCGATTCAAGAACAAACTGCAACAGAATATCTTTGCTGCGTGCACCGACCGCTTTGCGGAGGCCGATTTCTTTTTTTCGCTCACTGACGGAAATTAGCATAATGTTCATAATGACAATGCCCCCTACAATAAGTGACAGGCCCGCTATCAGCAAAAGAAAAAGGTGCAATGTGGAGGACACACCTTTGATCATTTTAACTATTTGGGTAGAAGACCTCAGCCTGAAATCATCATCTTCCTGCGCGGCGAGACGGTGATTGCCGCGCAAAACCTGGCTTATTTGTTGGGAAATGACCTTCAGGTGTGAAGGATCATCGACAATGACCCGTAGCATGGCGATGTATTTCGGTTGATTCATTAATCGCCGGGAAGCGGTGGAAAAAGGAATAATTACCAAATTGTCAAAATCGGTCCCCGCCGGACTGGCGCCCCGTTTCTGCAAAACACCCTGTACCCTGAACTTTACTTTACCAATTAATAATTCCACGCCAATGGGATTGCTGTTGGCAAAAAGCTCTTTCTTCACCGTTTCCCCAATAATGCATACTTTCTTCAGCAGTTCAACATCCTCTGTCCGGATAAAATCCCCTTTGCTGGCGCCGCGCCTCCAGGCATCCGCCCAGTTTGGCATAACGCCCATCACCGTTGCGGTGGTAAATTGGCTCTGATATTTGATTGGTATATTCAGTTTTACCTGAAAAGGAGTGACTATTTTTACGCCAGCAATAAAAGAAATATCGTGGATATCTTTTTGGGTGAGATTTGCATCGGAAACAGATGATGGTCCACGCATTTTACCGCCACCCGAGTGAACCATAATCGCATTTGGACCAAAGTTATTGACGCGCGCCATTATTTTTTTATTTGCACCCTGGGTAATGGATAAAATTACAATCAACGTAGCAATGCCAATGATAATGCCCACCATCATCAGAAAGGACCGCATTTTATTTTTGCCCAATCCTTTGAATGCATTGGTTGTCAATCGAAATATCTTCATGGTGTCACCTCCGTTTCCTCGGGAAGGTTTTGGAGTTCTTCCCGGGCGTTCAATGGATTTTGCACCCTTTCATCCCCGGTCATCTTGCCATCCTTAATACGGATAATCCTATTGGCGTGTTCTGCAATTTCCTGATCGTGAGTAACAAAAATGACGGTCTTGCCTTCGGTATGAAGCCGCTGGAAAACGGAGATTACCTCGAGACCGGCGCGACTGTCCAGGTTGCCGGTGGGCTCATCGGCGAGAATAATTTCCGGATTATTGACCAGCGCCCGGGCAATGGCGACGCGCTGCTGTTGCCCGCCGGATAGCTCGGCCGGAAGGTGATGCATTCTATCCGCCAAACCAACCATTTCCAACGCCTGTTGTGCCAGTTTTGTCATATCGGAGCGATCTGAATAAAGCAACGGAAGTTCCACATTTTCCAGGGCATCGGTGCGCGGCAGAAGGTGAAATTGCTGAAACACAAAACCAATTTGGCGGTTCCTTATTCTTGCCAGCTCGTCATCGCTCAACTGATTGACATTTCCCCCATCTAAGAAATATTCGCCGCTGGTCGGTCTGGCCAGGCAGCCAATGATGTTCATCAACGTCGATTTGCCGGAACCTGAGGCGCCCATGATCGCCACAAATTCTCCTTTTTTAATAGTGAGGGAAACATTTTGCAACGCCATTACGGTTATATTGCCGTTTTTGCTGTAAACCTGCGTTATGTCTTTTGCCCGAATAATAGTGTCCATTTTAACATCCTTAAATTTTATTGTATTTCTATTCTTTCGCTTTCCTTTAAGCCGCCGGTCACTTCATAAAAACCGCTATTTTCCCATCCCAGGGCGACCTTGCGTTTTTGAGGCGAACCTTCATCCAAAACGATTACGAATTTTTCGCCGCCCTCATTGCGAACGGCTTTTCGGGGAATGGCAAGAACGTTTTTGTGCGTTTTCAGGAAAATCTTCAGCGTTGCCGTCATTTCCGGTCGTATCGTTTTTCCCTTAAAATTTGTAATTTTAATTGTCGCAATGTAATTCACCACATTGTCCTGAATGACGGCTTTGGGATAGATTGCAGTTACTTGCCCCTCAAAATCGGTGGCCGGATACGTGTCCACCGTAAATGTGGCATGTTGCCCGACTTCAACTCTGCCGATGTCGGTTTCATCCACATAAGCCCATACTTCCAATTTTTTCAGATTTATAATGGTAACAAAAGTCGGCGCGGAAAACCGGGCGGTTACGGTTTCGCCTTCCTGGGTGGAAACGGAGGCAATGACGCCGGCGATGGGGGCAATAATTTTGGTGTAACCCAACTGCACGGCGGCGTAGGCGAGATTGGCCTGTGCTTGTTTTAATTTGGCTTTATTGATTTCGAATGATTTTTCCGACAGGTCCAGTTGATTTTGAGAAATGAAATTTTGCTTCAGCAACGACCGCTGCCGTTTCAAATCCAGTTCAGCGTATTCAGCATTGGCGCGCGCATTTTCCAGCGCCGCTTTGGCCTGATT
>CAYWBI010000218.1:0-5893 GCA_964456445.1 uncultured Calditrichaceae bacterium | reverse complement strand
TGTGTATAAGTTGGCCGGGGAAATCCCAGACTTTATGGACAGACACTAATTATACGGTGAATATCCAAGGTACTTCCCCGCCAGCGGGTCCACACTCAGCCAGCGCCCTATCACCGGGTCATAGTACCTCGCCCTCCCGATAAAGAACATCGGGATAAACTGCGTAATACCAATCCAACCCGCTCTCTGAAATCATGAATGATTTCATCCCGATTTGCGAGCCCAGAAGCGAGCGTTCTTATCGGGGTTCATCGAGTTCCTTACCGGAGAACTTATACATGTCGTTGGGGATGGCCCCGGTGCTGGAGCGCTGGGGCATCTGTAGCCCAAAGGGGTAATAATCATTGTATCCCTGAACGTCCCCGTTTTCGTTTATGGTTACGCAAATGTTTCCCAAGTGGTCTTTCAAATAATAATTTTTATGATACTCATGTTTATAGGTAATGTCAAGATAGGGCCAATATGTGGTGTTGCCGTATTCTGAGCTGTAAAAACGCACGTCGTACCCGGCGGCGTCTTCGTTTGTGGCAATAACGATCAGCCCTTTGTTGGCCGCCGGGTCCCTTACCCAGGTTTGGGTCATGGTTGGCAGGCCAGGAGGATAGCCCCAGCATCCTGAGAATCCTGACATCCGCATAATCCTGGTTCAGACTTTTGCCGCACTCCACCATTTGAACCGGGATTGGCAGGATTTATGGATGACCGGGATTTTAATTCAGGCAATCCGGTAGTCCACTTTTGAGCATTCGGTATTAAAGCCCAGATTACATGGATGTTGACCCTATATGGGTACAATGTTTCCTATTATTAACTCCGAACCGATGAAAACTTGCCAAATTTTAGAGGGCTGATAAAAAGATATAGAAAGCGGCATGGAAGTGTTTAAAGTATTCTATCCACACTTGCTTTGCCTCATAGCAATTAAAATAATAGGCTTCAACTAATATTATGATAAATTGCGATATCCGTTTTAAGAAGAGGCAAATTCAACTTATTTATCTAATTCTAAATTCTACTACGAATATCTAAGATATCGTGCACGATAGTATCTTGATTAACTTTTTTCAATACCAAAACAAAAAATATATCCCAACAATTAGACCAAGAGACGCAACGATCATACCTCGTATATAAAATAAAATATATACCAATTTCTTTTCATTTTTCGGGCCTTTGTTCTTATAGATATTTTGATAATCTAAAGATAGTTTATGATTCCGTATAATTACATAAAGACCCATAACGCAAAATATAAATCCCAAAATTCTATAAAAATCAAATTTCATTTAAAACCCTTTGCTTTTTAGATATGCATCAATATCTGCTTGATATTGAGTTGTATTCGAGTTACTTGAACCAGATGAATGAGTAGATATAGGTTTTAAATTATCTAAACTTTCATTATTATTGTTTTTCGTTTGGCGAGGAGAATTAGTTGTGCCACCTGCCGGTCCGGAATGTATTCTATATTTTTGAGCTACCTTATTATCTGTAGTTTTAAAATTGTCTATTGCATGATCTACAACTATTCCTATAAGAGGTAATTTTTTTACAATTAATGATGTAAATGCTCCAATAACATCTCCAGATATATCTTGTACCGATCCACCATTCGTTAATTTTCCCACGGTTGCAATTCCACTAAAAGTTGTCCCAATGCCAAGTAAATATGGTGTTGCTGGAGTTGGTACTGACCCCGCAGTGGTAAATGCATTTCCTAAGTTTCCTGAAGCTCTTATACCGGCGGAAGCTAAATCTTTTTGCATTTCACCAGTGTTTACTTTTCTGTAAGCGTCAGGAAAACTTTTTGCAATAAAATAATTAAAGACTCGAATAAAATCGTCATTTTTACCATTAGGATCATTTCGGTTTAGTGGATTGTTATGAGTATAATGATACGGATTCATATCTGGTACTTCTTTCATCAGCGGGTCCACACTCAGCCAGCGCCCAATCACCGGGTCATAATATCGTGCTCTCCCGATAAAGAACATCGGGATAAACTGCATAGTACCAGCCCAGCCCGGTACCTGAAATCATGGATGATTTCATCCCGATTTGCACACAGGATGTGTGCGTTCTTTTCGGGGTTCGTCTAACTCCTTACCGCTAAACTTGTACATGTCGTTGGGGATGGCCCCGGTGCTGGAGCGCTGAGGCATCTGTAGCCCAAAGGGGTAATAATCATTGTAACCTTTTACGTCCCCGTTTTCATCAACCGTCACACATATATTACCCAAATGGTCCTTCAAATAATAATCTTTTTGGTATTCATGTTTATAGGTAATGTCAAGATAAGGGCGGTATGTTGTGTTGCCGTATTCTGAGCTGTAAAAACGGATATCGTAGCCGGGGTCGTCTTCGTTGGTGGCCGGGTCATTTCCCCGGCTTGATGCCGGACTAAACGGCATCTTATACAAGAGTTTTAATCATTTATCACCTTCCACCCATCTGCTTAAAACGGGTCAATAAGAATCTACAAAAAAAGCTGTTACGTGGTTCACAAATATTACCATTCAATCACCTTATATATATTTTTTGTAATTATATTAAACTTTTAATTGAAAACCATGCCCATACAGTTTATATTGATGACAAATCATCAAGATAAAACCATATTATGGGAACCAAAATAAACGAAGCACTAAAATCCTGGCGCCCCGGACTTGTATTGACGGCATCGTACTTAAAGAGAAACGGGCTTAATTACGCATTGCAGCTACAGTATCAAAAATCGGGATGGCTAAAATCAATTGGAAACGGCGCGGTAAAACGGGCCGGGGACGCTGTCAGTTGGCCCGGCGCCTTGCATGCTTTGCAACAGCAACTAAAACTGCCGGTCCATTTGGGAGGGAAATCTGCCTTAACACAACAAGGATACGCCCACTACGCCCGGGTCACCGAAGGTAAAATGTACTTGTTTACGGTAAAAAACAAACGATTGCCCAAATGGTTTTTGGATTATAAATGGGAACAGCAACCACGAATAACGCGAACGGCCTTTCTGCCTTATGATCTTAATGACAGTTTTATAACCACCCACATAGATGGCTTTCCCCTTCGTTTGTCATCAACGGAAAGGGCCGTTCTTGAATTGCTTTATTTTGTGCCTAAATTACAGGGCTTCGACGAGGCCATGAAAATCATGGCATCCCTGACCTCTTTAAGACCGGTATTGATGCAACAATTACTGGCAGCCTGCACATCTGTAAAAGTGAAACGGCTTTTTATGTACATGGCTGAAAAACAAAACCATTTTTGGTTTGAACATCTTGATCCGCGGAGAATTGGTTTGGGAAGCGGCAAACGCAGCATCATAAAAAACGGTGTATTCGATAAAAAGTACCGGATAACCGTTCCAAGGGAATATGAAACTTGAGAAACACGCTATTCCATCAGCAAGCCACGCTGTTACTGGATATTTTGCCTGTGGTTTTCCGGGACAAACGGTTCGCCATAAAAGGCGGAACGGACATCAATTTCTTTATCCGCAATGTACCGCGCCTGTCTGTGGATATTGATTTAACCTGGCTGCCCATGGAAGACCATGAAACCGCCATTGGAAATATCGACCGTGCTTTAAGGCTATTATCTCTGGAAATAGAACGCATATTTCCCACAGTAAACATTTTACCCGGACGCATTTCAAAAACAGAATATTTAAACAGGTTAATTGTACGCAAAGACAATGTCCGTATAAAAATTGAACCTAATCTTGTCTTCCGGGGAACGGTTTATCCGGTTGTGGAAAAGATGCTGACACAACAGGCACAGGATCTATTTAAAAAAGCGGTACGGGTACAAACCTTATCCTCTGCGGAGGTCTATGCCGGTAAAATTTGTGCCGCGCTTGACCGCCAGCATCCACGTGACCTGTTTGACATAAAACTGCTTTTTGAGAATGAAGGGTTCACGGACAGCATAAAAAAGGCCTTTATCGTTTATCTGATAAGCCATAACCGGCCCATCGTCGAATTATTGAACCCAAACCGGCTTGATTTGGGGAAGACATTCGAATTGGAATTCAGGGGGATGGCCTTTGAGCCGGTATCTTTAACCCAATTGATCGAAACCAGGGAAAGGCTGATCAGCGTCATTAACCGCTCTTTAACAATTGATGAAAAACGCTTTATTTTTTCCGTTAAACAGGGACAACCGGACTGGAAACGGTTTCCGCTTGAACATATCCGCGATCTGCCGGCGGTACAATGGAAACTATACAATATACGTCGAATGGGTAAGGACAAACACCGTCGGGCGCTTGAAAAGCTGGCCGCCTTTTTGGAACACGGCACTGTATAAAGCCCGGGTTGGGGTGCTGGCATAACGCACGCTGCGGTATTTCTGCCCGTTTTGCAGGATCAGCTCAAAACCGTGGTTGCCCTCTTCGCTGTTTAAGATGTCTTTGACCAGCGGAAGCACGTTTTGAATCAAGCATGAAAGATATTTATACCATTACAAAAGTAATTTGCCAACTTATTCCGGGGCCCAATCCCTGGCCGAATGAATAACCGACGCTATTCTTACCGCATCGGGAATAATATCATACATGATACGATATGCCCCAAAAATAATTTCTCGGCAGGCATCTTTATTTATTTCTGAAATAACCCTGCCCGAATAAGGAAATTCGGTCAGCCGATCGGTGGCTTCGATCAGCCGTTCGATAAAAAGGGCTGCACGGTCCACAGAATCTTTGGCGATGTAATCATGAATATCCTTAATATCTTCCAGGGCTGCCGGCGACCAAATTACCTTGCCCATTTTCGCATTTGCTCTTTTGCTTTCTCATGCGATATGCCCCGGCCATCCTCTATCTGCTTTAACCCATTGTTAAATTTGATTTGAATATAAAGGGCATGCATAATATCGTCCATAGTGGAATCTTCCGGCAGATTGTCTATTACGCCTTTTGCTTTTTCTTTGACAGATTCGGCCATATTTCCTCCTGTTATTTTTTATTAATAATAGTACTTTTTTGAGTTCTATGCCAGTTGAATCCGTTTCGCCCAGAGAGTATTTTTAAATACGTCTTTTAAATCTTTGATTGTACGCTTATTGACGAAACCATTGCACACAAAAAAAGCCCATGCTACGCAGCATGCAGGATAAGCCTTTTCGCAAAATTACACTGTCGTAATTCATGGGACGCTTCCTAAACCTGCAATACAATGCTATACTAACCAATCGCTTGTTCTATTTCTTATGTGTTTCGTTAAACTCCTTTGTAATAACCATCAAAAATTAATTACGCCAACTAATCTTAATAAACTAATTATTGAAAAAGTTATTGCCCCGAATAAAGTCATACCTGCTAAGCTCTTCCGCCAATTTTCAATATTATCCCAATGCTTGAATTGCTGCCAATAACCTAGTGCAGCTAAAATGCTAAATATTGTAACCGTATAAAAAGGATCAAGTCCATTTCTTTCTAAGAAGAGTCTTATATTTTTTGCAAGTTCATCTCTGCCAAACATTTTTAGTATCCTACCCCTATGGCAATTTTAGTCGCATCCCTAACTGCGACTGTTGAAAATCCGGCTAAATTAGAAATAAATCTCCCTGACTGTGCGCTTCTAAAAGCGGCATTCAAGCCTGTTTTCATTACAATTCTTGATGATACTGAATTTAATAATGCACCAGAGCCATAATTCAATCCGGTTTTAATAGCTTGATCAACAAACGCATTTGTAGAACCATCAAAATTTTATCAAACCGACTAACTTTAATAAACTAATTATTGAAAAGGTAAAAGACGCGAATAAAGCTGAACCAGCTAATCTCCTCCGCCAATCCTCTATCTTATCCCAGTTCTTGAATTGATTCCAATATGATAACCATAGATTTTCACGGCAATATAAAACCCATACTTTAAGGGTAAGATAATCCTGAA
>CAYWBI010000217.1:0-5911 GCA_964456445.1 uncultured Calditrichaceae bacterium | reverse complement strand
AGTCCCCCGCTATTGGAGCCATACCATAAAAAACCGGGCATTTTTTTAATCTCAATAATATTATAATTTACCGAATTAACTGACGTATTCCCTTCTGTTTCAACAGGTGTAGAATGTGTTGGATGTGTTGGATCGAGGTAAAATCGTTTAAATGAATTGGTTTTAGGATCAAAGCGGTTTAATCCGGAAAATGTACCGAGCCATAAATAGTGCCCGTCATCATATATGCTCATGCCAAAATTTGAGCTGATTGTATTTATATCATTTGGATCATATAAATAATGTTTATAAATATCCGTTGATTTGTTATACCTAAGGATTCCTCCTAACGCGGTCGCTATCCATAAATTATTTTCATTATCAACATAAAAAGCACGGGCGGCATCCAGATTAAATTTACTTTTGATGTGAGTTCCTGGTTTTAGAATACTAAATTTGATAACCGAATCATCATATTTGCTAATGCCTGCAAGATCGGTTCCAACCCATAGTACGCCTGTTCTGTCTTTAAACAGAGAAAGGATATCGCCGCTGCTGACGCTTTTTTGATCTTCAGAATTATTTTTAAATTGTTGTAGAAGTTTTGTTTTGGTGTTGATTTTTAGTAAACCGTAGCCATTATCGAATGAAATATCTCGCCCGTTATCACTATAATAGCCACCCAGCCATAAATTGCCGGTTTCATCCGATTCCATGCATCGTATTATCATTTTAGAGAAATCGCTATTTTCCATTTTAATCTGAAAGGATTCCAATGCATTCTTTTCCTGATTAAAGTAATAAAGGCCCTCAAAACTTGTCCCAATCCAGATATTGCCTTTATTGTCTTCTTCTATTGTATTGGCCGCAAACTGAAAAAATTGATTTTTTAGTTTGATGGGAATCAGTTTTGGAATACCATTTTTATGGTAACCAACCTTAAATAAATGCAGTTTACCTTGCCCACCAACCCACAATCTTCCCGCTTTATCCTGATGGATAAAGCGCAGGAACTGATTATTAAAACGATATCCCTGAGGCAGCATATTTGACATGTGATAAAAGGTGTTGGTTGAAACTTCTAAATAATCAAAACCCCTGTCATAGGTCACTACCCATAAATTGCCCTTTTTATCCTCGCTGATGTCACGAATATCATTGCTTATAATTGTTCGCTGGTCAAAATGATTATTCTTAAAATTCGTAAAAGTCTCATTTTCGAAATTGTATTTATTCAAGCCGGCCAAAGCCCCACCAAGCCAGAGATCACCTTTTTGAGAGATATGGAGGGTTTGCACAAAATTACTATTCAGAGAAGTGCTGTCGCCCGGCATATTTTTAAAGACTTTAAATTCATAGCCATCATAGCGGTTCAGGCCATCCTCGGTGCCTATCCAGATAAAGCCCAGGCTGTCTTGCACAATGTCAAAAATCCGGTTTTGAGATAATCCTTCCCGGGTTGAATAATGGTCAAAATTTACGGGTTTGTCCTGTGCCATAAGGGTGTGGACCAACAGGATGAAAAATATTACGCCAAAGTTGCGCGCTGTCATGATAGCCTTTTGCTTTAAATAATTCACATTATACCTTTATTTTTAGACTTATCGTAACGATTAAAAACCTTTTGTTTTCTGCCCTCGGCCTTTATAGAGGGCGGCTAATGTTTTTCACGTTTTGCTGGATTATACGTGTTTCTGTTTTACAAAATTGGTGCGTTCTGCTACTTTACTTTTATAACTACAAAGGTCACATCATCATCCGGGTCTTTGTTATTTGCCCAGGCAGCGCCTTCGTTTTTGAAAAAGCTGATAATCTCATCCGGGGTCTTGTCGGCCACGTCTTCAAATCCGTTGCGGATGCGCTTATAGCCGTACATTTCTTCCTGACTGTTTATCAATTCCGGCAGACCGTCGCTCATCAGCAAAATGGTATCACCGTTGTTTAGCGTGGTGTTTTTTAACTCGTAGGGGAATTTTACCATGGTACCCAGCGGCATGGCCTGGAAGAGATGTTCCTCCACCACACGTGTATCCTTGCGGAAAATAAAAGATGGCGGCATCCCAGCAGTGGAGATTTGCATCTTGTCGCCTTTTATTTTGAGCATGGTCAGACACATGGAAAGTTTGCCAAAGTTCATTTGCTTTATGCAACGAGTGATTTCAGCAAAGGAGAACAAAATATCCGGGTTGGGTGCGTAACTATTAAAAAGGGATTTTGCTGCCGTGACCATGGTACCGGCCCGCATGCCATGACCGGTGGCGTCCCCGATAACAACCGTAAGCGTGCCATCTAATCCCACATGAAAATCATAATAATCCCCACCGACTTCCGTGGCGGTTTGCATATACACCGCAATATCGAGGTTGGGTAGTTGCGGCAGTTCCTTGGGTAGCATGGAGAGCTGCAACTGCCGCGCTTCTTCCAGTTCCTTGCTCTTACGTTGGTTCTCCGCCTGGATCATTTGGGACTGTGCCTCGACAGCCTTGGCCTGAAGTTCCGCTGCTTCGGCACGATATTCGGCGGCCTGAATCTTCATGCGTTCCTTTGTCTTAACCAGTAAACGCCGTCGCTGAAAACGGTCAATAGCAAAACCCGTTGCGGCGAATAAAAAACCAAAAAGGATATAGGCGGCCGTTGTTCGCCACCAGGGCGGTAAGATGTCGATAGACAGGGAGCGCCCGGTTGTATCCCAAACACCGTCGCCATTGGAAGACTTTACCCGAAAAATATATCTGCCCGGTTCAAGATTGGTATAAGATGCATAACGCCGCCCGCCATCGATCCAGCTTTTATCAACGCCTTCCATTTTGTACAGGTATTTGTTTTTTTCGGGGCGCGCGAAATGCAAACCGGTAAATTCAAAGGCAATCATATTTTGATCGTAAGTTAATTTCAGCGAAGGGGTTTCACTGATATGTTTTTTTAATGGGGAATCTTTACCGGGGATCACTTCTTTGTTAAAAAGTAAAAACTTCGAAATTACGGTATGCGGCGGAAAAGGATTGTTTTTCCCCGGAAAAAAGGAGACGAAACCGGCATTGCTGCCAAAAAACATTTCACCGCTGGTCGCGCGATGCATGGAACCGGAAATATACTGATTATAAGGCAGGCCGTCCTGAATATTATAATTGATGAAAGTAGGGTAGCCGTTTTGGGCAGCCTTGAGCGGATCAAACTTTGAAATACCGTTATTGGTCGCCAGCCATAAATTTCCCATGGCATCTTCAAGAATATTGCTAATGGAATTATTGGGCAGGCCATCCTTTATAAACCAGCCCGAAAAAGAATCGGTTTTGGGATTGTATTTATTCAACCCGTTACGTGTCCCAATCCACAATGTACCGTTCTTGTCTTCATGCAATGTTTGGATATTGTTATTGCTAATGCCCGCGGGGTTAGATGCTTTAAATTTATAATTAGTGAAAAGCCCTGTTTTACGGTCCAGTTTACTAAGCCCGTTATTCACAGTTCCAATCCACAACATACCGTAGGAATCTTCCAGGATAGTAGTTGTCATGTTACCGGCAATGGAATTGGGTTTAAAAACTTTGCGGATATCCCGGTTAATCTGTTTGTATTCCGTGTTGTTGATCTCAAAAACCTGTATCCCCCACATATTTTGATCGATGGGCGCCCCGGCATTCCAGGAGCCATAGGCGTGACTGTCGTCGGACAAATAACGTAATTTATAGCGACCGGGCTCCAGCGTAAGTAGCCCAATCTGCATCCTGTTTTTTGCATCTCCACCGGCATGGAGGCTTTTGCTTAGGTCTAATTTCCAGATGGTCTTTTCGGCGCGGTTTTCCAGCCAGCCATAATCATACATTTTTCCCCGGCTTTGGGCCATAAAAAGAAGTTGAGCGCCCTCTCCCAGGGCAACAACAAGCATTTGGGTCTTTTGGCTGAGTTCAAATTCCCGGGTACGGTTTTCAAAATTTCCAACTTTTAAAATGGCCGCCACAGGCTTTTTACGGGCTACCATTCTCCGCAGTCGTTTTTGTATGGCCGGAATGTAGGTTGTATCCTGCTGCAAATAACGGGTAAATGTTCCCTTTTTTCGATCAAATTTATTCAGACCGTCCAGTGTGGCGAGCCAGTACATGCCGTCGCGGGTTTTATATATCTGCCCTATTGTATTGCCGCTTATCAAGGCATGGTCATCCGGGTTATAGGAATAACTTTTAAACTTTTTCTTTTTTAGGTCAAAGCGCAGAAGACCTTTTTGTTCCACTGCAACCCATAAAGCATCCCCGGCCTCATCGGGGTCTTCGTAAATTACGCTGATGCTATCCCCGCTAATACTCATGGGGTCATCCGGATTGTGCTTATAGATGGTATGGGTGTTTTTCTTAAGGTTTAGTCTGTTTAACCCTGCGTTAGTACCAAGCCATGCAATATTTGGATCGGATATGGACGTGATGATGGCATTAACCGCGCTATTGATTTGTCCGGTTGTGTTTACTTCACTTTTGTGGAAGCGGAAGGGCGCCCGTCCGGGGTCAAATTTATTCAGTCCGCTCCTGGTACCAATCCACAGCACACCTGAGCGGTCTTTATAAATGGACTGGATAAAACTATCACTCAGCGTTTTCAGATCTGCGGGATTTGACTTGTAAACGGTAAATAAATTGCTTTTCATATCAAAGCGGTTCAGACCGTCTTTTGTACCGATCCATAAAACATTCTTGTTGTCCGCAGTGTTGAAAATTATCCGGATCCTGTTATTGCTTAGGCTTGTCCGATTTTTGGGGTCATGTTTGTAATGGGTAAATTGTTTCGTTTGCGGATTGAATTTTTTTAATCCGTTAACCCAGGAGCCGTACCAGATATTGCCATTGTTATCCTGAACAATGGAACCGATAAAATCTTTACCCAGGTTTTCAGACTGCTTTGAGTTTGGTTGGAAAAATGTAAATTTCCCTTTTTTGATGTCAAAAGAACTCAGTCCCGATAGTCCGCCTGCAAGCCATAATTTATTGGCATCTTTTGGATCGTTGATAATTCCCTCTACATCATTGTTTGAACCTATGGAATCAAGTAATAAAGACGTGAATGCTTTCGTCTTCCGGTCAAATCGCACCAGCCCCTTCATAGACGTGCCCAGCCATAAATTACCGTTCTTGTCTTCATGAATGTGGGTTGTCCAATTCAGAAAACGGGAGATCTGAGCGGTGATAGTTGTCGTTGGATTAAATCGGTACGTGGTAAAGGTTTCTTTTTTCCTGTTAAACAGGCTCAGCCCGTCTTCCGTGCCGATCCATAAATCATCCGATAGATCTTCATAAATATATTGAATGGAATTGTTGCTGATGCTATTGGCATCCTGCGGATCATTGCGGAAAATTTTAAAACGGTACCCATCATAGCGGTTTAGGCCATCTGCCGTGCCAATCCATAAATAACCGTCATTATCCTGATAGATGCATTGGACAATATTGCTGGATAGCCCATCGGTTGTATTGAGACGTTCAAAAACAATATTTCTTGCCTGTGCCATCAGGTTGGTTACACTTACGATCGTAAATAGTAAAAAGATAGCCGTTTTCCGTGCATGTATCATTTCTGACTCCAGTCGATAAAACATGGGTGAAGATGAACGGTAATTTATTTATTTATTTTGTCGCTGTATTAATTAATAGCCGCTTTGCCCATTGGCGCACGTGCACATCATGATTTTCTGTACGGTACGGTTGTCAACGAAACGTCTGGGGTAATAATTTCCGCCGTATCCACAGCCTGAAAAAAATGGGTTACTTTTTCTTCCCGGATACTCCACACATGGGTGACGTTGGCCTTAAAAGATTTTGTAGTATTTTTAAAGATGCCCTTATAGTATCCCATCATCACAACCTTTTCACCAATAGCAAACAATTCCTGTATATCGATGTGAAAAGCCTTATATTGTTCGGACATCCGGTTGAGCACCCCCTCG
>CAYWBI010000216.1:0-5945 GCA_964456445.1 uncultured Calditrichaceae bacterium | reverse complement strand
AGGGCTACGCCCCTGATTTACCTTTTGTATTATCATTTTTCATTCTACGAAGATTTTAGGGCTACGCCCCTATTTTACCTTCTGTACTATCTTTGTTCTTTCTACGAAGATTTCAGGGCTACGCCCCTGATTTACCTTTTGTATTATCATTTTTCATTCTACGAAGATTTTAGGGCTACGCCCCTATTTTACATTCTGTACCATCATTTTTCATTGTCTTATTTGATTTGGGGCGTTAGCCCCATAATCTTCGTAGCTGATCAAATGGTGAAAATACAATAGGGGCGGAGCCCTGACATTTATACATTATCATACTATTCAAAAAGATATTTCAGGTTATAATCCACGTCAAAGTTCTTTAAAAACAACAAATATTTATCTTTGAATGATTGTTTCCTGTGATGTTCCGGTTGGTTCAATATATATTTCACAAACATGTCTATCTGTGGTTATGAATAGGTAAATGCACCATCACCATCCTGCCATGAGAATTTGCCCTGAATATATTTTTTGTTGTTCTTTTGGTATCATTTATTTTCCTGCTCCTGGTTCTTGATGGGATCTCTGCCAGTAAATATCTTCGATGTCACATGGAAGAGATGATAATTTTCACTTTTCATTTTTTCATATAACTTTTGACACTATCGGTTGGTTAGAGTTTTATCCATAAAACAAGATTGGCTACGCGACCGTCTGCAGGCATGTACAAATCGGCAAAGCGCGGCGCGGTTAGCGGGGGCTGCACGATGTTTTCGTAACGGCTCTGGCGCACGTCCAGTACATTTTCCACATTAAAGATGAGCGAAAACTTGGGAAATTCTTTTTCGAACATCAGTCCGAAGACAACATAATCACGGCCTTTGCTGCCGTCCGGCAAAAATTGTTCGCCCGTGTAAAAGGCTTCGAGCCCCGTGCGCCAACTGCCTTCTTCTTCGTAGCTTATGGTCGTATTTAGTTTATGCTTGGGTGTAAAAGGCAATGATTCCCCGGAATGTGATATCGTGCGCTGTACATCCGCGTAATTGTAATCCACAAACACTTCCAACTCATCTATGTTCATAATCAGATGTGTTTCCGCGCCGCGGGCCCATACGGGCGCATCGTAAAACGAAACGGGAACGGAAGGAGAGCTGGTTAGGGCAAACTGAGCATCATCTACCCAGGTGGCATAAAATACCTGATTCAGGCTGAGCGCAAATTCATCTTCGGCAAAATGGAAGGTACCGTCCAGCGATATATCACGGGATGTTTCCGCATGCAAATGAACCAACGGATTGATTCGATAGCGGTAAAAGGCGTTGGATGGCGCGACATCGCCGAGAGCGGGCACGCTGTAGCCATATCCACCGGAAAGGCGCAATTTGAAATTTCGGGCGGCGTTAAATAAAAGCGCAGCATGGGGCAAAAAGAAGGAATGCCTATCCGAACGGTAATCCCAGCGTACCCCGCCGTGCAGCGTCCAGCGCCGGGCAAAATCCCAGTCGTCCTGCGCAAACAAGCCGATGGTTGTGAATCGTTGATTGTACAAACGGTTCATAATTTGTCGCCGCTGTGTAAAATCATTATGAATCAAAGAGAGACCGCCAACCCACTTATGACTTTTCCAGGGCTTAAAATAGCTGAGCTCGGCAAAGCCGTAATTTTGCAGACCCGAAAAATAGCTTTCCGGGAAGGCCGCATCCAGCTTAAAATTCTGGAAGGATGTCTTAAAGGTAAGCGCGGCGCTGTCCGTAAATTCTTTCTGAAAGCGCAGATTCAGCCCCAGCCGTTTGGTGGCATATTCTTCCGAGTACACATGCGCGCTGTCCGCGCCGTATTTCAGTACATGCATATCGCCGCCGCTGCGGTTTTCAAAAAAAGACGTCAAGCCAATCATCAAAGAAGTGCTTTTATCGAAATTATAAAAAAACCTGGGATTGACCGTGGTCTGCCGGAATTGCGGCAAATCGCTAAAGCCGTCGCCATCCACATCCACGGCATTTTGAATGCTTTGACTCACCAGAAAAGTCAAACCGGCCCGGCCGTATTTTGCGCTGTAAAAAGAACTGACATCCCTGCCCTGGCGGTTAGTTTGATTTAGAAGCAAATCCCATTGCGGTTTAACGGAAGGTGTTCTGCTAATCAGATTGACAATGCCGGCCACGGCGCCGTTGGTGAACAGGGTGGAATAGGAACCGCGCGTGATTTCAATCTGTTTTAAATCCAGCGGTGGAATTTGCAGGGGACTGAATCCCGCAGTCAGACCGCTGAAATCGGGGAAGCCGTCTTTGAGCATTTGCGTGTAACGGGCCGGCAGGCCCTGCAGACGAAAACTGACCGCGCCGCTCACCGCCGAAGTCTGCTGCGTAATAATGCTGCTCGATTCGCCAAGAAATTTGGACAGATTGCCCGGACGGATGGCGATTTCTTCATTCACTTCTTCTTTGCCCAGCACTTCGATGCGCACCGGCGTTTTGGCTACGATACTGTTATTGCGTGTGGAAGTGACCACGATTTGTTCGCTGCTAAAGGGGGCGGGCTCCAGTAAAACGGTTAAACGGCTTCCCGTTTTTTGGGGCGAAAAGGTTAAGGGGATTTTTTTGGTTTGATAGCCAATATAGGAAACGAGAAGCGTGTGTTGACCATTGGGGATACCGGTTATAGTAGCCCACCCTCCGGCATCGGTCGATGCACCGATTTGTAGGGAATCGAAATATACATTGGCCCCGGCCAGTGGCTTTCTATCAGCGGCATTCTCTACTGATACCGTAATTTTATTTTGTGCGATGACACTGGTGACGAATGTAATTAGAGAAAAAAGTATGATTTTTTTCATTAGTTTTTTATCCACGGTAAGAGTGTTGCCTACCTAATGCCATATTTTGATAATTTTAATGACCCATCCAAAATCAAACCCACACCCGGGACGTACATTTTGTATTCTTTAACACCGGCTTCCAGCGGAGTGGTCTCTTCGGTCTTCAGGCAATTGCTGAAACGGCCGGCAGGGGTGGCCAGCGTTTTGCTTAACGATTCCACTTCGGCACGGTCCATGGCAATTCCCGGAGCCACTTCCTGATAATATTTTTGCTCAACCTGCGGCTGACCCAGCATCATCAAACCGAAATGGGCGCCGTTTGTACCCGATTGCCAGGCGCCTCCATGACCGACCACTTTGCCGTCCTTGTAAATATCCACAGCTTCGCCAAAATAATACACATTATTGCTGGCCGGGTCGATAGCATAAAAATTGCGGGAAACTTCGACCAGCGAACCATTATGGCTTTCCCGCTCTTCTACTATGCGCGTTTCCACGCCGTCAATCATTTGCGTTTCATTTAAAACCGTGATGACCAGATCCACTTTTTTACCGTCTTCCTTACCGCTTAGGGTAAGCCGGTAGCCCGGTCGCAAGATGAAATACGGATTGGTGCCCGTGTTTTTTAAGCTACTCTTGTCCACGGCAAATGTTTTTTGCCAATCGCTTGCCGTTTCAGATTTCTCATGTTGTTCGCTTTTTCCTTTCTCTTCGTTCTCGCCGCTTTCGGCCTTTTCCGATTCTTCGCCTTCTTCCTGCTTCTCAACTTTTTTGATCAACGTGCCGGCGGCACTGTAAATGGCGTCCAATTTGTTCTCATCCTTTTCCACCTGGGCTTCAAAGGTCGTTTTACCATTCCTGACTATTTTAGCAGCTTCGTCGATATCGTAACCGGCAAAATCTTTTGACAGGGCCTCTTGCACCGGGGCCGGCAAAGCGTCTTTTTCGATTTCCGTTTCAGTTTCCAGCACCTTGCCGTTTGCGTCAAAGATGACCGACATTTCCACGTCATCCACTTCGAAGTTGGCTTCGAAATGGACGTCTTCCTTGTCCCATTTAATTTCTTCGGCTTTGGGGTACAGGTTTTTTAATTGCTTCCGCACCTGTTGCGGCGCCTGGGTATGTTTAGGTGTTTTACAGGAAAAAACGAAAAACAGGCTGATTAACAAAACAAATAGGGTTTTCATGGGAACCTCCACATTTGGCTAAATAATATTGACTTACCAATGAAGATACAAAGCAATTCTGAAGGAAATTTGGAGATAAAGAACCCGAAGAAGGTGTTTTGCTTAGATGAGAAAAAATATCGGAAAAGTTATTGAGATGTCAGTGGATGTCATATTAAATTTAGGGGAATAATCATTGATTAACCTTAAATAAGATGGTAGTTTTTGTATTCGCCGATTCTATAGCCGGTCCGTTTTTCGATACCTTCCAGCAGACGGTTTTTGAGTGATAATTTTTTTTGAGTCGGATCGAAAGAAAAATGCCAGTTCATCTTTTGAATCCTTTTTTGCATTACCCGTGGGTGGGTACCCTTAAACAGCGCAAGGGTATCTATCCTGGAATAATCAAAGGAGTCGACATCCGGGATATTTTGTTCTACCCATGAATCATTGTGCCATAGTTTATTGAAAGTTTTTTGTTTAAGCTGTTGAATTTTCGGAGGTTTTACCCAGCCGTAATGATAAATTTCGGCATTGATCGCTTTAACATTTAATTTACGTTCTCCGATACGAAAACCTTGTGCGTCACGATAGGAATGGATTTCCGGTAGATTTCGAATAATACGTATCTCATTGCGGTACCAACGTCTTGAACTGCCAATATAGTCATAGGAACCATAAAAATGTTTATATTTTAATAACAATCCTTGTACGTTGTGATGCGTCCTGTACATTTCCATTTGGGCATGGATGTCATCCAAATATTTTTCATGAACTATTTCATCGGACTGAATATAGAAAGCCCAATCACTATCTTTTGAAATCGCATGATAAGCTTTGTCTGTTTCATTGGCAAGCACCTGTCCGCCCTGGCGCAGAGAATCGTCCCATGTAGTTTCCAGGATATGTATTTTGGTTGATTCGATAGAACGGATCAAATCAAGCGTTGCGTCATTTGATTGACCTACTGCTACAATAAATTCATCAACTATTGGCAAAATGGACAGAATAGATTCTATAACCGGATAATCATAGAGAATGGCATTTCGGATAATGGTAAAGCCGCTTACTTTCATTTTCATTCTTCTTCCCTGTTAAACTACGTTTTTAAAATATTGCCTTTAGTCGAATTAAAGTTATGGGTTTATATTAATAACAGTTGCTTTCATAACCTTTTGAATTTTCTTTTTCAAATATACAAGGGTCAATCGTTCCTTCCAGGAACCCCAACCATGATGGATGCCATAAACGTCGCTGTTAATGAGTAACTGATAATCCTTTTTATTGTGCGGTGGCAGAGGATGAAAATTTATCCGTTCCGGTGTTATAATATCTGCATAGCGTTTCGTATCCGCCTTATATATTTTGGTTAAAAACGCCGGACCCGTTGCGCCCCCAACATCAATATAAGAGCAAACCTGAGGTGGTTTATCCATCAGGGCATCGATAACGTCTTTCCAAAAAATATGCTTTGGGATGGAAGCAAAAATACAATTGCCAATATCATCTGTATTGTCGCCATAAGAGAAACTGCGCTCTTTTGGTAAGACAACCTGTTTATTCGAAAAATCATAGGGCTTTAACATCTCATAATCCAAATCAAAATACATTCCCCCTATTTCATACATCAGCAGGTAACGAAATGTATCGACTTTCATGATCATTTTTGGGAATGCCAACCAAACAGGATAAAAGTCGGGGAATTTTTCCTTTACAAATCGGATCATTTTCGTATCATCCCATAAAATATATTTCCAGTCTCTATATATGTTTTGTGCACCCTGGCTATATTTTTGCCATTTTTGTGGAATGAAAGGCGTTCTCCAGGTTTGATGCAAAATTTTTGGGATCTGCGTCAAAGTTTTAATCTCCGGTTATTAAATTCATCACAATTATGAAAGTTATAAACGCCTGGTATTCATATTACCACCTAAATGTCTAAAGTAAAAAAAATGAAAGGTGTCCCAAATTATTGTAAATTA
>CAYWBI010000215.1:0-6051 GCA_964456445.1 uncultured Calditrichaceae bacterium | reverse complement strand
GTTGGGCTAAAGCCCCCAATAATGGCGTTGTTCGCTTTCATCCCCGCCCTGAAGGGCGGGGTTAGTCAGATGCGGCACTGTACCCTTGAGTCCGGATGCTTTCATGCCAAAAGCCAATTCCCGGTTTCAGATGATCCATTTTTAATTAGACATTCCTGTTATCCGATTTTATGAATTTTCTATCTAAGTATTTACCCACACAAAACCCAGTAGAGCCAAATTTTCTTGTAGCCCAGGCAAATAAATTATTGTGGTAACGCGCGGTGGATCAAAAAACCGTTTTATACAATTTTGCCGGAGATATAAGTTCAACATATCACGGACAAAAAAACCGTAGTACCGGATTAGATTTATTGGCTGCAAAGTTTTTTATTTTGTACCTTTTCCCCTTTTCAAGAATATGAGGCAATGCATTGGATATTATCAGAAAAATCAAGGGAACACAGGATATTCTACCCGATCAATCCTTCCGCTGGCAGGCGCTCGAAAAGCAGGTGCGCAGCGGGATGGCACAATACAATTTTAAAGAGGTCCGCACACCGGTTTTTGAACTGACCCGTCTTTTTTCACGTGGTATCGGCGAGTTGACCGATATTGTTTCAAAAGAAATGTACACCTTTGTTGACCGTTCGAAAAAAAGCCTGACCCTGAAACCGGAAATGACCGCGCCGGTTATCCGCGCGTACATCGAAAACAACCTGCAGGCAAAAACGGCGGTGAACAAACTCTATTATATTTCATCCCTGTTCCGCCAGGAAAACCCCCAGGCCGGGCGTTTGCGCCAGTTTCATCAGTTTGGCGCCGAACTGATCGGCGCCGCGTCGCCATTGGCCGATGTCGAAATAATCGATTTGGCCTTGAATATTTTGGAAAACCTGGACCTTAAAAACTGTAGCCTGAAGATAAATAGTGTTGGCGACCCTGAAAGCCGGGAACCCTATAAAAAACTTCTTCAGGGGTATCTTTTAAAAAATATAAGCGCCCCTTCGCCCGAGGTTGCCAGGCGTATTGAGCACAATCCCCTGCGGGTGCTGGACAGCAAGGACCCGGGTTTAGGCGATATTATTGCCGCCGCGCCAAAATTAGCCGATCATTTGAGTCCAAAGGCGAAGGAACACTATGCAACGGTGAAAAATGTTTTGGGGAAGCTGGGGATTGGTTTTGAAGAAGACCCGACCCTTGTCCGTGGCCTGGATTATTATACCCATACCGTGTTTGAAATAACAAGTGGCGATTTGGGCGCACAGAACGCTTTGCTTGGCGGTGGCCGATATGATTTACTTACCGGTCAGCTTGCCGGGAAGGACGCTCCTGCCGTGGGTTTCGCCGCCGGTATGGAACGTATTTTAATGGCGCTGGAAAGTCAGGACGTTAAAATAGCCGACCCTGCGGCGATGGATATATTTTTGATTGCTTTGGGCGGCCCCGCTGTTGCACGTGTTGCCGGATTCTCGCATATGCTCAGGCGTGCCGGGTTCTCCTGCGATACCGATTATCTTGGCCGCAGTATGAAAGCACAGTTCCGTGAAGCCAATCGTCAAAAGGCAAGATGGGTGCTGATCCTTGGTGAAGATGAACTGACCGGGGAACGTTTTACAGTAAAAAATATGGCTACCGGTGAACAAACGGATGTTCCCTTTAACAATATCACAAACTATCTAAAAAGTCAGCAAAAATGATTGATCGTTTCAAAGAGCAATTCCGCCAAAGTCAAATTTCCCTGTTACGTATGCTCGACAGGGCCCAGGCCCCGGAAGAGTTGTATATGATGTTTTTGGCCGCTATCGTCGGCGTACTTACCGGTTTGGGCGCCTATGCGCTTAACCTGATTGTGGATGGTGTCCACGATTTGCTGTACACGCAGGTTGGCCAAAATCTTTTCCCGGTTGAAAATTTTGATTGGTTGCGCATATTGTTTCCGGCAGCCGGGGGATTGTTTGTGGGCTTGATGACCTACTATTTATCACCGGATGTAAAAGGGCATGGCATACCGGATGTCATTGAGGCCATTGCCACCCGTGGCGGCATGATCCGAAAGCGGGTTTCCATCCTGACATCAATAAATTCGGGCGCCACCATCGGTTCCGGTGGTTCCGCCGGAAAAGAGGGGCCAATCGTTCAGATCGGCGCCGCGTTGGGCTCAATTATCGGTCAGCTCTTTCACGTTTCACAACGGCGATTAAAAATATTGGTCGGATGTGGATCGGCCGCCGGTTTAGCCGCCGTATTTAACGCCCCGGTAGCGGGTGTTGTTTTTGCCATCGAAATTATTCTGGCCGATTTCCGGCTTGCTGTTTTTACCCCAATTGTTATTTCCTCGGTCATCGCCACGGCTATTGCCCGTGATCTGGTGGGTTCCAGTCCATTGTTTCAGGTTCCGGCTTATGCTATCCATAGCCCCTGGGAATTTATGCTCTATATTCTGATGGGTATTTTTGGCGGTATGGTTGCCGTTTTTTTTACAAAATCGCTGTATGGAGTGGAAGATTTTTTCCACAATAAAATAAAGGCGCCTGCCTGGGTTAAACCGGCCATTGGTGGGTTGATCACCGGCCTGATCGCTTTTAAACTGCCGGAATTGTACGGCTTTGACGATTCCGCCACCTATACCGCTCTGGTTGGCCGTACCGAAATTTATCTGTTCGCCTTGTTGGTTTTCGCCAAAATCATGGCCACATCTTTTACTTTGGGCAGTGGGGGGACGGGCGGATTGTTTACCCCATCATTGTTTATCGGGGCCATGTTTGGCGCCCTGTTCGGTTCCATAGCCCAACAATTTTTTCCTGGTATCGCCCCGCCGGGCGCTTATGCACTGGTTGGGATGGGGGTGATCGTTGCAGCAACAATCCATGCGCCGCTTTCGGCTTTTTTAATAATTTTCGAGATAACATCCAATTACCACATCATTTTGCCGCTGATGCTGGCCACGGTTACGGCGACTGTGGTTGCCCGATGGCTGTTAAAGGAATCCATCTATACAATGAAAATTGCGCATCTTTCCAAGATGATCGAGGGGGGGCACAACCTGGAGATGATTGAAGACACCTCCATCAATGGATTGATAAATAAAAAAGCGGTTTGTTTTCGTGAATTGACCTCGTTTCATGAAATCGTTGATACGGTGATGTCCGTAAATACAAACGGCTTTCCCGTGGTGGACAGTAAAAAGAAGCTGTTGGGGATTATTACCCTGAGGGATTTACGGCCTGTGTTATTTGATCAGGATGTGGCGCCGCTTCTTACAGCCTCGGATGTGATGAGCCCCAATATTTTTGTACTGGAGAAAAACGAGACCATGGCCGAAGCCCTGCGCAAGATGGATATTGATGATGATGAAGTCTTGCCCGTGGTGGATACCCGTGACAATATGAAGTTATTAGGTACAGTTTCCCGTGCAGATATTTTGCTGCGTTACACCAAGGAGAAATTCCTGGTGAAAGAAGAAGCCGCAAACGCATGAGCCGCATTTTGAGCAAAACGCATCGAAAGTTTTTAAGCAAACTTTTGGTAAAAAAATACCGCGCTGAACAGAGCTTGTTTCTTATAAGCGGCCAGCGGGCGGTAAGCGAAGCGATAAAACTTGCCTCAGCAGGGAGCATACGCGAGCTTATCATACAGCACAATAAACAAATACTGCTGGACAACCCACCATACACTCAATTGAAAAACGTACCCGTTTATCTGTGTGACGAAATGGATTTTTCAGCCATCAGCGATGAACAGCATCCACAGGGCGTGGCGCTGGTTATGCAATTGCCGACCTATGACTCGCCGCTGAAAACCGATATTGAAGGGACGGCGTTTTACCTGCATCAGGTGAATGATCCCGGAAATTTAGGAACCATTATCCGCAGTGCCGCCTGGTTTAATATTCATGACATTTATCTGAGTCCAGGCTCAACCGATGCCTATCAGCCCAAATGCGTAAGGGCAACCGCAGGCGCCATCTTAAACGTACGGATTTGGGAAGACACAACAGCGGAGATGTTACTTAGGCTGCGTGAAAAGGGCTATAATCTTTTGGCCAGTGACGTCATGGAAGGCACGGTTCTATCCAAATTAGACACTAAAAAGCCCAGGCTTATACTTATGGGTTCCGAAGCGCATGGATTACCACCGGATATAATCCGGCTTGCGCAGGATAAATTGCATATCCCCGGAAGTGGCAACGGTGAGTCGTTGAACCTGGCGACGGCCACGGCTATTATTATGTATCACTTTAAGGCACAAGGTTAATATGAATGATCCGTCTTCTCAAAAAAAGGATTTTCCGGAACCGGCCGAAGCCCTCTCGTTTATTCTAATTATCTTTGGTGGTCTTATTGTGTTCACGCTTACCGCCGGGGCCATTTTGCAATCCACTGTTGATAAAACCGCGTTGGATAAATATTTAAGGTTGATGTTTATTTTTTCCGAAGGCCTGTTTATAGTAGCCCCCTGGCTGTATATCCGCAAAAAAGGCTATAAGATGAAAGTCTTGCTGCGCTTTAATCCTGTCCCCGCCAATATTCTGATTTATAGTTTTATTCTTGGTCTGGCATTGATCATTTTGACCGATGAAATTGATCGTTTGATTGAAATCGTCATTCCGATACCGGATTTAATCAAACAGATGATGGAGCCGCTTGAGTTTACCTCCTTCTGGGACGGGCTGATAATATTGTTGGGAACAGTCATTGTTGCCGCTGTTGGGGAGGAAGTGTTGTTCCGCGGTTTTTTACAAACCTCCCTTGAGCAAAAGGCGGATGCGCACCGGGCGGTTATCATGACTTCAGTAAGCTGGACTGTGATCCATTTAAACCCCTATTGGGCCATTGAGATTTTTGTAATGGGGGTTTTCCTGGGCTATGTGGCCTGGCGGACAAAATCCCTTTGGCCATCCATTCTGATACACGGGATGAATAATTTATTGGCATTGGTTCTGCTGAATACCCATTGGGACGATAACTGGGGCTGGTATGAATGGCGCGGACATGTGTCGCCGATTTTTCTTATCCTTGCCGTGGCCGGGTTGGTGTATGCTGTAAAGAAGATTGCACTCTATCGACCGGTATTTGACTAATCGTCCGTTTTTATCCGGGCGGCGTTCAATTCTTCCATTTTCATACGTAAAAACTGCATCACTGCTTCTTCCGATTGCATGACTTCCATGGCATTGGCGTTGCGTAAAGAATCCCACACCGCTTGTGAGGAAACCCCCTCGAGATCGGCAACCTTTTCATAGGTGCCTAATTCCCTGTAACGCCAATAGCGCTTATAGTTCACCTTGCTCCAACGGCCCTTGATGGCATACATCAACAGATAAACCGTGTTTACATACACATCAAGTTGTTTGTCCTCGGAACGGAACCTTACCCGTAGCTTGTTTTTTTTGGCGTAGTTCAGGGCAGCGTTGGCACGATGAAAAGCGGGACCATCCATTTCGATGCTTACCGTGGCCCCCATTTTTTGAATTTCTCCCAAACCAATGCCATAACGCAGGGCAAGCGGGTAGAGGATACGTTCAAATTCCGTTATGATCGAATGTACATAGGGCACATTACGCACCACTCCCTGGAATTCATCGCCCTTCGTAATCATAAATGGTACATCGATCGCTTCACTCCAGTTTTCGTTTATCTGGACGATGGCGGATTTTAAGAAAAGTTGCCACTCATAGCGTTCGCGCTGGTCCATTTTACGTGAACTTTTAATGTCGGCATTTACAACCGCATAAACCTGAGACATAAATTTGTTGTCCTTTTTTTGGGACTTTTAAGTTAATCTGACATTGCCCGCCAATCCATAAGCCTTAACAAAGTAATAAAAAACGTACATAAAGTTCCACACATATCCATGATGCCGATTTATTAAAAATTCTGTCCCAACTTGCAGCCGGATGAAAACAGGTAACGCCTAAGCTAAAATTCGGTATCGCTCTCAATTGCCCGGCCTTTGATTTACGAACAAGGAACACCGATTTTTGATTTTAGAACGGCGCGGTCCTGGCAGATCAGAAATCTTCAATCGTTGATCGATGTTCGGTGTTCGTTTTGTCTTGTGCTCAATTGC
>CAYWBI010000214.1:0-6158 GCA_964456445.1 uncultured Calditrichaceae bacterium | reverse complement strand
ATTGAAACTTCTTCCAGGAACATGATAGCCAACAAAACCCGCAACATAAACCATTCGGTTTTTTTCATTAACCGGGAAGCTTTTATCAAAGACTTAGATTTGAAAAATTGCGGTAAATCGTTAAATTCACTTGTAGCAAAAAATTAACCGGGGCGAAACAAATGCGTCAGTTGAATAACTTCATTCTCTTTTGACTTCTGCCCCATTATACATCTTGTCAAGACAGTATAAAATTTATGAACCCAGCAAATCTGCCGCGATTAAATCTACCGGCATTTGATCTGAAAATCGACGAGGAGAGTATCTACGACCCCATCCGCAAGAAGTGGGTGGCGTTGACGCCGGAGGAATGGGTAAGGCAAAATTTTTTGGCCTATTTATTACAGGAAAAAAAATATCCGCGCAGCCTGATAAAAATAGAAAATACCATCACGGCTTTTGGGGCATCCCGGCGTTGCGATGCCGTTATTTATTCGAATGAGATCCAACCGTTGCTTATAATCGAATGCAAGGCGCCGATGATCCCAATCAGAAAAAAAACATTTGAACAGATTGCCCTGTACAACAGCACTCTTCAAACGCCATATTTAATCATCACCAATGGAATGGATCATTATTGCCTGAAAATCAACTTAAAATCAGGAAAGTCAACTTTCCTTAAAGATATCCCATCCTATGATGCAATAGCAAGCTAAACACCTCATGGAAAAATTGCATCTTATCAATGAATTTAATAGACTCGATGGCTTTGACATCGCAACGGAGTTTGAAAATTGATTTATTATAAAACAAAAGATGAAATTGAGAAGATGCGTAAAAGCGCCCAGCTTGTATCACGCACCCTGGCATTGATGGCTTCGAAGATTGAACCGGGCGTTAGCACACTGGAACTCGATAAACTGGCCGAAGAATTTATACGTGACCACGGGGCTACCCCAACCTTTAAAGGTTACAATGGATTCCCAAATACGCTATGTATGTCCCGGAATGAAGAGGTTGTTCATGGGATTCCATCTACCGAACCCCTGGTAGAGGGGGACATAATCTCTGTGGATTGTGGCGCCAAACTCGATGGATATCATGGCGATCATGCCTACACATTTGCCGTGGGGCAGATCAGCTTTCCACTTATAAAACTATTAAAAACCACGCGCACCTGTCTTGAAATCGGTATCGGGCAAGCGCATGAGGGCAACCGGATTGGAGATGTCGCCTTCGCCATTCAGCAAAACGCGGAGAACAATGGCTATGGTGTGGTTAGGGAACTGGTGGGGCATGGCGTTGGACGTAGCCTGCACGAGGACCCCCAGGTTCCCAACTTTGGCAAACAAGGCCGCGGCCCCAGGATCCGGGAGGGTCTGGTTATTGCCATAGAACCGATGATAAACATGGGGACTAAAAATGTTATTCAATTAGATGATGGTTGGACGGTCATAACCGCAGACCGTATGCCCTCTGCCCACTATGAGCATGATGTGGCCATAGTAAATGGCAAGGCCGACATCTTATCTACCTTTGACTATGTGGAAGAAGAATTAAGAAAAAAAGGCAGCATAATTATATGATTATAGCAATTGATTTTGACGGAACCATAGTGGAACACCGTTATCCTAAAATTGGCAAGCCCATCATTTTTGCCTTTGAGGCCTTAAAAGAATTACAAAAGCGTAAGCATAAACTCATATTATGGACGTATCGCTATGGCGCTGAATTGGAAGAGGCCGTCGCTTTTTGCAAAGAACGAGGGATTGAGTTTTATGCCGTAAACGGAAATGCTTCTGATGAAAAGTTTGATCCTGCCGGCATGAGCCGTAAAATTCATGCGGATATCTTTATTGACGACCGTAATATCGGGGGGTTTTTAGGCTGGGGGGCAATATTGCATGAACTGCACCCGGACGATTTTGGCCTTGGGCAAGAACCTCTAAGCTTTAGGGAAAAAATTGGTGCCGCCTGGAAGGATATTACCCGAAAATAGCATACACTTTTTAATCGGCGAGTTCTGAAAAACTTTTTAGCGCTTCATCGTGGGTGTCGTACATATCGATAATTTCATTTAATTTTGTAATTGTAAATACTTTACGGACGCTGGCATTTACACCGCTCAGTTTAAGTTCGCCTTTTTTTTCACGCGTTGTACGCAGGCCACGTATCAATCCACCAATTCCCAGACTGGTAATCATGCCCACATTCTTTAAATCAATCACAATTTTCGAGATATTCCCGCCTAAAATATGGATAATACGTTCCTGTAATTTGTCCGTATCTTCTTTTTGGACCAAGTTGCCCTTAACCGTCAACACACAAATTTCATCATACATGTTTTCTACAAAATGCACCTGTTGTCTCCTTGATTTTAAAATATAACCGGTAGGTTTTAGTCAGCATCGGATTAATCACCCAATAGATTAATGTCTGTTTAAAATATTCCTTCAGAATTATTAGATTCATCTAATAATTAATTTGCCCAATCTAACTTTGCTGTATATATTTAGCCAAAGTAAAGCAAAAAACAAGCATCAAGCATCGCGTATGGGTCACAATTTATTTTATATATGCCCTAACTCGTAATCACAATGATGATATAGCATAAAAAAGGATTTAATATTTTGTGTCATCATTTTTTCATAAATAATGTAGAATTATCTGACGAGGGTTAAAAAGACATGTGGGAAATTTTATCAGCCGGATTGTCCCTGACCATCCTTATAATTATTTTTTTCCCCGGAAAAGGTTTATATGTTCTGCACCGGAACTCCGTCATGGACAGAGAGCGTATCCAAAATGAAGACGCCTTAAAAAAACTCTACGATCATGAATACGTTGGAGAACCGGCCAGCCTAAACAGCCTTGCGGGCGCCCTTGAATTACCATTGGACCGAACAACGGCAATCATCCAAAAGCTGACCGGACATGGTCTTGTGGTTGTACAGGCAAAAAACCTTTCACCGGTCCCGGATGGCAAAACATTGGTATCCGGGTATGCAGCCGTCAAAAACACCCCGCTATATTACACGCTTACCGACGAGGGGCGCCGCTACGCTTTACGGATCATCAGAATGCACCGTTTATGGGAGCGGTATTTTTCCGACCAGACGGGAATTGCCAGGGAGAAATGGCATCGCGAAGCCGAGATCCGTGAACACTATACCTCACCGGAAGAGGCCGAACTACTGGCCCGCTCGATGGGCAACCCGTCATACGATCCCGATGGGGACCCTATCCCAACGGCCTCAGGTGAAATCCCGCCAATACGGGGAATTCCCCTTAGTGCCTTGCAAACCAGCGAATTTGCCCGCATCAAACATATTGAGGATGAACCGGAGCTTTTATATCAACAGTTAATCTCAAAAGGGCTTTATCCGGGCATGGGCGTACAAAAAGTTTCAACGGCAAACAATCTTGTAACGTTAAGAATCCATGGCAGGACAGTAAAGATCAGCCGTCTCGCCGCGGGAAATATAACTGTTATTAAGGATACAAACATTAAAAAAAGCCCGCAGTATTTAACAACATTGGCCGATCTGCCCCTGGGCGGATCGGCAGAGGTTACGGCCATATTACCGGCCTGCCAGGGAACGCAGAGACGGCGTTTACTGGATTTAGGCATATTGCCGGGAACACAGGTTGTTGCGGAACTGAGCAGCTATAGCGGGAACCCAACGGCCTATAAAATTCGCGGCGCCAGTATTGCATTACGCAGGGACCAGGCCAATTTGATTCAAATAAAAAAGGACAATGCCGTTTATGAGCGCTAATTGTGAAAACTGTCCGGTTCATAATACCGGCCAATTGAAGAAGCTTGGGGTCAACATGGAAAACTGGGACTATGTTGTGGCTTTGACAGGCAATCCCAACACAGGCAAAAGCACCGTTTTTAATGAACTTACCGGTTTGCACCAGCACACAGGCAACTGGCCGGGTAAAACCGTTGTGCGGGCGGAAGGCGGCTTTAAATATGAATATGCCCAGTTTAAGATTGTTGACCTGCCCGGCACCTACTCCCTGCTTTCAACAAGTGCCGACGAGGAAGTAGCCCGGAACTTCATACTGTTTGGCCAACCGGATGTGACGGTGGTTGTCGTGGATGCAACCCGTCTGGAACGCAACCTGAACCTAACCCTTCAGGTATTGGAAATAACCAACCGGGCCGTCCTTTGTTTAAACCTGATTGATGAAGCAGACCGCAACAATATTCATATTGATAGCAGACGTTTGTCAAAGGAACTTGGTATTCCTGTTGTACCAACCGCTGCGAGACAGCACCGGGGGATTGATAAATTGTTACAAATGATAAATGAGGTTGCTACGGGAAAATTTATTTGTAAACCACATCGTATAAAGAACAATTCCCGTAAAATAAATAACGCGGTTAGCGCGATAGAAACCCTGTTAAACAAGCGCTTTCCCGGCATACGTAACACACGTTGGCTTGCCCTGCGTTTACTCGAAGGGGACCAGCGCATAGAAGAAGCCATACGTACAAATGAAATAAACTTCCTTATAAAAAGCCAGGACGAGAATTTACTTAATGTCGGATAATAAAAACACAACAGCAGAACCATCTGCCGATGAAGAAATCTTTAAAGCAGCTCAACAACTCCGCTGGGAAGTTGGCGATGACATGCACGATGCTTTGCTTGCATCTATCTATGGCGACGCTGCCCGGATTGCGGCTAAGGTGGTAAAACCCGAGGGCACGGATAAAACCCCGACCTGGGACATTACACTGGACAGAATACTCACCGGCCGGCTGACGGGAATCCCGATTATGCTGATCCTGCTCATGCTTGTTTTCTGGCTCACAATCGCAGGGTCCAACTATCCATCATCCATGCTTTCAAATCTATTGATCGATCACGGGCATCCTTGGTTACGAGAGCTGTTTATATTTGCGGGTTCCCCGGGGTGGCTGACCGGTGTTGTGGTGGATGGCGTTTATCTGGCATCGGCATGGGTAATAGCCGTTATGCTACCGCCCATGGCCATATTTTTTCCACTTTTCACCTTACTGGAAGATTTTGGCTATCTGCCGCGCATTGCCTTTAACTTAGACAACCTGTTCCGTAAGGCCGGAGCACATGGCAAGCAAGCCTTAACCATGAGCATGGGTTATGGCTGTAATGCCGCCGGTGTTGTGGCTACCCGTATCATTGACAGTCCGCGGGAACGGTTAATTGCCATTATTACAAATAACTTTTCGTTGTGCAATGGACGCTGGCCCACGCAAATACTTATTGCCACTTTATTTATTGGCGCGGCGGCCCCTCCCGCCCTGGCAGGGTTAATATCGGCTTCTGCCGTGGTGGCCATTGCCTTGCTTGGGATCCTGTTTACCTTTTTTATATCCTGGTCCTTGTCAAAAAGCGTATTAAAAGGAGAAGCCTCCACTTTTAGCCTGGAACTTCCACCTTACCGGCCACCCAGGTTTTGGCAAACGATATACACATCTGTTATTGACCGGACACTTATTGTATTATGGCGGGCTGTACTCTTTGCCATGCCCGCAGGGGCCGTTATATGGCTTATTGCCAATCTATCGATTGCCGGGCAGCCCATTGCGAATTACCTGATAGATTTCCTGTCCCCTCTGGGTGGCTTGATGGGGCTGAATGGCGTTATCCTGCTGGCATTTGTTGTAGCTATCCCGGCAAACGAGATTGTGATCCCCACAATCCTGATGCTTACGGTTTTAAGCCTGAATATTGGCGGTGTTGGTAGTGGTGCAGGCGTCTTGTTCGAACTGGGGAACAACAATGCATATACCACTTTATTTCAGCAAGCGAACTGGACCTTATCAACAGCAATAAATTTAATGCTCTTTAGTTTGTTGCATAACCCCTGTTCGACCACTATTTACACCATCTATAAAGAGACAAAGAGTGTAAAGTGGACCGTTTTTTCCACCTTTTTACCGGTTGGTCTCGGAATCATCATTACGGTTATTGTTACCCTGATCTGGCATGGTTTATAGAATAGCGTGGCCCAAACATATCAAAGATATCCAATCGTTGATCGATATTGTGTTTGGGGCGGCGGTCAATCATTCCATCTTTGGATACTCAATTACCCCTGCCTTTGATTTAAGAACAAGGAACACCGATTTTTGATTTTAGAACGGCGCAATCATGGCAGATCAAAAATCTTCAATTGTTGAT
>CAYWBI010000213.1:0-6164 GCA_964456445.1 uncultured Calditrichaceae bacterium | reverse complement strand
GTTTTGCTCAATTGCCCCTGGCTTTGATATACGAACAAGGAACACCGGTTTTAGATTTTGGAACGGCACAATCAGGACAGATCATAAATCTTCAATCCTTGATCGGTATTCGGTGTTCGGTGTTGGTTTTGTAATGCGCTCAATTGCCCCTACCTTTAGGTAGGGGAGACAAACGCCCCAATAACATTATGGGCTTTAGCCCAAAACATATCCCCGATGGAAAGATTTATCAAACCCTTTCAGGGTTTTTTTCTTAGCGCCATGTCTTTGCCAGGGCGTTGCCCTTCGCTTTAATATTTTTCCCCGTTGGGGAAAGATGGCAGGGTACCCGTCTATATTTTCCATTATATCGGCTGTCCTGGCAGGGCATTGATATACGAACAGGGAACACCGATTTTGAATTTTGGAACGGCACAATCAGGACAGATCATAAATCTTCAATCGTTGATCGATATTCGGTGTTGGTTTTGTGTTTTGCTCAATTGCCCCTGCTTTTGATATACGAACAAGGAACACCGGTTTTAGATTTTGGAACGGCACAAGCATGGCAGAATATAAATCTTCAATCGTTGATCGATATTCGGTGTTGGTTTTGTGTTTTGCTCAATTGCCCCTGCTTTTGATATACGAACAAGGAACACCGGTTTTAGATTTTGGAACGGCACAAGCATGGCAGAATATAAATCTTCAATCGTTGATCGATATTCGGTGTTGGTTTTTTGTTTTGCTCAATTGCCCCTGCTTTTGATATACGAACAAGGAACACCGATTTTAGATTTTGGAACGGCACAATCAGGACAGATCATAAATCTTCAATCGTTGATCGATGTTCGATGTTGGTTTTGTGTTTTACTCAATTGCCCCTGCTGTTGATATACGAACAAGGAACACCGATTTTAGATTTTGGAAGGGCCTGGTTCCTGTAGATCACAAATCTTCAATCGTTGATCGATGTTCGATATTGGTTTTTGTGTTTTGCTCCATTGCCATTCGCCATAGCGGGTGGACAAAATACCACAATAATATCAGGTTTGCCTTATGCCTTTGTAAATGATAATTTAACAACATGCATTTTTTAGAATATCTCTTCATCCGCCTGATTGCTTTTCTCTTTAGAATAATGCCATTGAAATTAGCAGAGTGGGCTGCGAACCTGATGGCTTTTTTTCTGGAAGATATCATCCGTTATCGACGGACAGTTATTATCAAAAACTTAAATCTCGTCTATGGCGCGATGTGGCCAAAACCAGCGGCGCAATTGTTAAAGGAAATCTACCGGAACTTTGTTTATTTATGGTTTGAGGTTTTACAGGGAGCACGCTTTGATTTGCCCCAAATCCGGGAACGGATGACCCTGCATGATAAATATGTGATGGATGAAGCATTGGCCCCGGGAAGGGGGGCGCTGTTACTGACCGGTCATTTCGGAAATTTTGAATGGATCGGCGACTTGGTGGCCGGTATGGGTTATGACATTGCCGCGGTAGCTAAAAGACAGAAGAACCGGCGGATTGATGCGTATCTCCGCAGGCTGCGCCAACGTTACGGCACAAAAATCATTTACACCGGACAGGCCATAAAACAAGGTTTAGGTCAGCTTAAAAACAGGGGGATTGTCGGTTTGGTTGCCGATCAGTATGCAGGGGAAAAGGGGGTGGAAATCCCATTCGTAAACCTGCCCAGCAGTGTGTTTGCCGGCCCGGCGATTTACCATTTGCGCACCGGAGCGCCCATGTTTTATATTATTTGTTTACGCAGGGCCTATGCACGCTTCGATGTGCATTTTATTCCCGTACCTTCTGCCGAAGAATTTATCGTGACCGATGAGAACATAAAAAAAGTGACCCAAACCCAATCCGCTGTGCTTGAAAAGTGGCTGCTTGCCTATCCTGAACAGTGGTTTTGGAGCCACAAACGTTGGAAAAATCTGACCGATTACCGGGGGCCTGCACATATCCCCGGAGGGAAAACCGACAAATGAAGTATTATAAAATCGATAATCGTAACCCGGACCCGAAGATAATAAAGGAAACGGTTAAATGCCTGAATGACGGCGGTATAATCGTTTACCCCACGGATACGCTTTATGGCCTTGGCGTGGATGTTTTTAACCGAAATGCCGTTCATAAACTTTTTAATATCAAGCAACGCGATATGCGCCGCCCGGTTTCCATCATGATGCACTCCATCCAACAGGTAAAAGAGATATTTGGCCTGTACCCTCAGGCAATTGCCAAGGACATGGAGAAGATTTTTCCCGGAAAGATGACAGCTCTTATTGAAAACCGCCTGGAAAAGAAAATCCCAATTTTTGAGCGTGTGGATAAGCCGGGCAGGTATTTTGATAAAATCGGGGTGCGCATCCCCGATGATCCCGTCAGCAATGCCATTAGCCTATTGTTTGATGCCCCGTTCAGTTCCACCAGCGCCAATCTTTCGGGACAGGGCAATGTGTTTAGTGTTCGTGAGGTTATTGCCCAATTTGGCCCCCGTCTGGATCTGATCCTCGATGCCGGCGAGATACCCCGTTCCAGCGGATCGACGATCCTGGATATGTCTAAAAAACCCTATCTCGTGGTTCGTGAAGGGGCGGTTACGTTGAATGATCTGAAAGAAAAACTCGGTGAAAAACGGGTAGCTCTGCGAAAAGAAAAATTTACCGTTACTTATATCTGCTCGGGAAACATTTGCCGTTCGCCAATGGCCGAGGGCATTTTAAAACGTATCATCTCAAAAACCAAATACCGCAATCAAATAGAAGTGAATTCCGCGGGTACCTTGCCCCTGCCGGCCAGCCAGGCCCACGATCATGCAATATCCGTTTGTGATACACATAAAATAGACCTTCGTTCGCATCTTTCCCGGCATGTTTCCATAGAGATTGTTGAAGCATCCGATATTGTGTTTTGTATGGCACAGGATCATTTTACCTATCTGATGAAACATTTCCCCCAACAGCAGCAAAAATTTGCCTTGCTCAAACAATGGCAACGTCCCAATCAATTGGCCATCCCATCCATCGCCGATCCCATTGGGCACAATCTCAAATTTTATCGCCACACCTATGATGAAATTTTCCTGGAAATAAAACGTGTTTTACCCGCCATCCTTGCACGGGGCCGGGCCTTTCTGGAACACATGAAATAATTTCTGTACGGAAAAATTGACTTTAATGATATGATATTTATTAAGCCGTCGCTAAGCTGATGCTGTGCTGGATATAATTTGTCGCGCTCTGCCCGGTATAGTGGGTGGTTTTCCATCGTCCAGGATTGCAATGGATGGTAAATCACATTGCCAATATATATATTTATTCATTTTGAATTTATTTTTAAACCTGATTTTCATAAATTAATTTTTCAATTTATTGTAACTTTACTTTCTCCAGGGTAAAATATTTATTTTTAATATGTCCTATAATAACCCAATCCATTGTTTGTCCGGGATATGCCAAATTGAGCGCTGGCCAATCGTCACAAAACCCTGCCAAATTATTATATGAAGTTTTCAATAATTACGGTCTGTCTGAATTCGGAACCGACCATCGAAAGGACCATCCGGAGCGTTCTTGAACAGCGGCATGCGGATATTGAGTATATAATTATTGATGGCGCTTCCAGCGATGGAACTATCGCCATAATTAACCGGCATAAAAAGAATGTAGCACATTTTATAAGTGAAAAAGACAGCGGCATTTATAACGCTATGAACAAGGGGATAGATTTGGCAAGCGGTGACTTTATAAGTTTTCTTAATGCGGATGATTTCCTTATCGATTCTGGTGTTATAAATGCCGTTCAAAAAGGTATTGAACAAAACCCGGAAAATGCGGATATTTACTTTGGAAACCTGATAATCTATAACCATGATACCGGTCGTGGCCACTGCTGGAAGCCCGGGAAATTAAATAAACTGTTTTTGTATCGGGGTAATTTGCCCCATCCGGCCATGTTTTATAATAAAAAAATATTTGCGTCTGTTGGAATGTTTGATGAAAGCTTTAAAGTTTCCGCCGACTACGAATGGGTTGTAAGGGCTTATTTAAAATACGATGTTATATTCAGCCATCTTGATGTATTGCCTGTGATTTTTACAAGTGGCGGAAGGTCCACGGATAAAAGCTGGAATACAATTATATCATCTGAAAATAAAAGAATCCGAAAAATGTACTTTTCGTCAAATATGCAAAAAATATATTTTCCACTAAGAAACCGTATAAAAAAAATAACGGGGTTATAAATTTTATGAAGATCAGTGGATTCAGTTTCGTTCGTAATGGGGTTTCCCTGTATTATCCGGTTGTGGAAGCCATCAAATCCATATTACCAATTTGTGACGAGTTTGTTGTGGCAGTTGGCGAGGGCAGTACAGGCGATACAACACGCGCCGATATTGCCGCTATCGGTGATCCTAAAATTAAAATCATCGATACTAAATGGGACGAAAAGTATTTTAAGCGCGGTGTGATCAACGCCATGCAAACCGATATCGCCCAGCAGGCCTGTAGCGGCGACTGGTTGTTTTATGTGCAGGCCGATGAAGTTGTGCATGAAAAGTACCTGTCAATTATTCAAAAACGCTGTGCAGAGCTGCTTGGGAAAAAAGAAGTGGAAGGGCTGCTTTTCCGCTATATGCACTTTTGGGGGGATTATCAGCATTACCATACTGCCCATGGATGGTATCCAAATGAAATACGTATCGTCCGAAATTTGCCCAGCATTCATTCCTGGCAAAGCGCGCAAAGTTTCCGGCATTTTTTCCCATATATGGAACCCCGGCAGGAGACCGGCACTACGAAATTGACCGTTGCCCATGTGGATGCGGAAATTTACCACTATGGCTGGGTCCGGCCACCGCATTTGATGCAAAACAAACGCCGTGCCCTGGACAGCGTCCACTGGGGGCGAAAAAAAACCGAAAGTTTTTATAGTGGTCAACCGGAGTATTTTGACTATGGCCCGTTGGACCGGCTTGCCGTCTTTAATGACAGCCATCCGGCGGTGATGGCCGAACGCATCAAACAGATGGATTGGCATGACAAATTACAGTTTGCTGGCGGGCCCCGCAAAGATCGCCTGCCTCACAAACATGAGCGCTTAAAATATAAAATGATTACATGGATGGAACAAAAACTAAATGCCGGGCGTCAGATTGGTGGCTTTAAAAATTATATCCTATTGGATAATATCTGATATGGCTTTTTGGGAAAAATTAAGCGGCTGACCTATTTTTTATGACTGTATCCATTCTTATAAGCGTTTTTAACCATCGTCAGCATTTACGAAAATGCCTGCTTGCCATAAAGGCATCTGAACATCCCGTGGATGAGGTTGTGATCAGTGATGATGGGTCCAGTGAAGACATCTTAGGTCTTTTGAAGGAAAATATGGACATCCTGCCGTCCCGGGTCGTTTACGTTCGGCAGGAGGACCGGGGCTTTCGGCTTGCCAAATGTAAGAATAATGCTATTCGTGAAGCCAGCGGCGACGTCCTAGTTTTTGTGGATCAGGATTTGGTTTTTACAAAGCGATATTTGATGATGTTTATAAAATATCTGAAGAAAAAACAATTTCTGGTGGCCTATCCCATACGCCTCGATGAAAGGCAAAGCGCATTATTGGACGATACCCATATCCGTGAGGGCAACTATGCACCGATCGTTCAAAAAGAACAGATTAAAGGTATCCATCGCCAGTTTTTTAAGGATTTAATTGAAGAAAAAATCCTGGGGCCCTGCCGAAAATGTAACCATAAACCCAAACTTCGCGGAGGCGTGTTTGGCGTCCATCGTGATGATTTGCTGCGGGTCAATGGTTTTGACGAGAGCTACGAAGGCTGGGGCAATGAGGACGACGATCTTGGACGAAGGTTATATTGCTCTGGTGTAACCGGCAGAAATGTTTTCTATGGCGAGTACCCGCTACATATTTACCATGCGGTTTATAATGCCGGAGGACAGCGCCCAAATAATAACTTTTACAATAGCCGGATCAAGGCCATACAGGCCGGGGAGACACTTCCGGTTTATGGATTGTCAAATCCTCGCGGTGACGAACAACCACAGGTGACGGTGTTGAAAGATGAAAATAGAGAGAAACTATAATATTACATCACCGGCTTGTACATGCAATACAAAAAAATATTAATAATGCGGCCTTTAATTA
>CAYWBI010000212.1:0-6169 GCA_964456445.1 uncultured Calditrichaceae bacterium | reverse complement strand
ATTAAATTGATTGGAATACAGCAAGGTAAATGCCCGGCGATTTACATTCAAAAAAATATGTCTAATAAGTTTTACTTATCATCAGAAGACGAGGGGGCAAAGATCAAAAACGGCGGCGCGTTTATCCAACCGATTGACAGTGCTGCAAAATCGAGGACACGGCCTACATTTCAATAAATTGGTTTCTCGATAAAATTTTATAAAGTTCCGATGTTTCGAGAAGTGCGGCATGTTTGCCACTTGCCTCAATTTTACCATTTTGCATAACTATAATTTTATCCGCACCGGTTATGGTGGACAGCCTGTGGGCAATGACCAACACGGTCCGGTTGTCCATCAATTTTGTGACGGCTTCCTGTACAAGCCGCTCCGATTCGGAATCCAGTGCAGAGGTGGCTTCATCCAAAATCAGGATGGGCGGGTTTTTCAAAATGGCCCGGGCAATTGAGATGCGTTGTTTTTGACCGCCGGAAAGACGCGTGCCCTTTTCGCCTACCGGGGCGTCCAGACCTTTTTCAAATTTTTGAATAAATTCCCAGGCATTGGCCGCTTTTGCGGCGGCAATAATGTCCTCGTCGGAGGCATCGGGACGGGCATAAGCAATATTGTTTCGGATGGAATCATTGAATAAAATTGTATCCTGGGTCACAATGCTGATCATCGTTCGTAAAGCGCGCAGGTCCATATTGCGGATATCCGTTCCGTCAAACAATATCTGTCCGGCTGTGACATCATAAAACCTTGGCACCAGGTTGACCAAAGTTGTTTTTCCTGCACCGCTATGGCCCACAAAAGCAACGGTGCTGCCTTTGTGTATATTCAAATTGATATGATCCAAAACCGCGGGCACATTTTGATCATAAGCGAAGGAGACGTCCCTGAATTCAATACTTTGTTTAAAAGATGTAACGTTCTTTGCCTGCGGGTCGTTATATGCTTCGGGCGGTGTCTCAATAATTTCAAAGATACGTTCGGCGGCGGCCATACCGGTTTGAACCGTATTATTAACACCGGAAAAATCTTTTATGGGCTGGAAGGTGGTAAATAGAAAAACAAGAAAACGGATAAAATCTTCCGCGGTAAGCCCGCTGCCACTGTAAACAAGATGGCCACCATACCACAACAACGCCACCAGCATGGAGACCAGGATGATTTCATTGATCGGTGAGGTGGCAAAACGCAGACGGCGCTCCCGGAACAGTTGTTTGAA
Source organism: uncultured Calditrichaceae bacterium (assembly GCA_964456445.1). GTDB lineage: Bacteria > Calditrichota > Calditrichia > Calditrichales > J004 > CAYWBI01. The sequence goes on along the minus strand of CAYWBI010000212.1, from coordinate 4,959 downwards.
AAAAAGACGGTTGACGCCCTCAAACTTTGCGATCTCTTTATCCTCGCCGACAAAAGCCTTGATGATCCGGATACCCTGAACGCCTTCCTGTAACGTGCTGAGCACGTTGGATATTTCTTTAAATACACGGCGGTTTTTCCGACGGATACTTTGCCCGATCTTGGTTATAACAAAAGCGCTGAAAGGAATGACAATAAAAGTAATAAGCGACAATTTCCAACTGATCAGTATTAGAACAGTGATATTGGCGAGAATCTGCATGGGCGCCATAACCATTTTACCAAAGCTTTCATTTAGCACAATGTTCACAGCGTTGACATCATTAAAGGCAATGGATGTAATGTCACCGGACGGCCGCCGTTCGAAAAAACGCAACGGTAGGAAAAGGAGTGAGCGAAAAATGGTGTTGCGGATATCGTTCACGAGGTTTATTTCGATAAACGCCAGTAAAACCCTGCGTGTATAAAAAACAATATTTTTAAGTAAAAAACTAAAGAAAATAACCAGACAAACCGCCAGCAGGGTGTCATATTTATTGTCGTGAATAAGAATGGATTTGATATAGTTCTTGACAATTTGGTAGTAGGAATTCTTACTTTTTAACAAACCCAAACCGGAAGTTGGTGATTGTTTTTGTTCCGGTCCCTGATGCACTTGTTCAGTTTGGGAACCCGGGGCAAACAACTCCTGGATAAATTCTACCGAGACCCACAGGGAAAGATTGTTGAGCACAACATAGAGCAAAGCCAAAACCAGGGAAGCGGAAATCACCTTCCAATAGGGTTTTAAAAATTGTGCTATTTTTTTATAAAGTTTCATTTACTCTTCTCCGCCGGAAATGGCATGGATATATTCTGCTGCACGCCGGCCCGCCCGCCCGTCCAATTTTAAATAAAAAATTTTGTTGGCTTTTTGGCGCTCAACGGATTTCTCATCCGGATTTTCGATACAACGTTCCAATGCATTTTCTATTTCGTCAAAAGTATCTATCTGAATACTAATTTTGCCTATCATTTGATGTACTTCAGGAACGGCACGTTCACTCAGTGGAACCCTAAAGGTTATAATTGGCTTGTTTAGGGCACAAAATTCACCGATCAGGGAATTATAATCACCCACAAAAACATCACAAAGTGGAAGATAGGGCGAGATGTCGAATGCATCAAGATAAACCGCGCTATTTATCCGACGCAACTTTTCAACCGATTCGGGGTCACTCCAGGTGTGTACCGTCAATAAGATGTTATATTTCGAGGTCAGCTCCCCGACTCTATCCACCCAGCGGTTTAGCGCCGATAGCCCGCCCACATCCCAGGTTGAGGTAAAGATAACCGTCTTCTTGTTCTGATCAAGGTTTAATTCCAAACGGAGCTTATCCAGTGTTCCCTTATCGATATCGCCGTTAAAAAGTTTGTCAATCTTTGGATAGCCTATGGCCCTGGTGATCTTGATCCCACGTTCTTTGGCCAGTTCAACCTGCCGTGGGCTGGAAACAAAATATATGTCAAACAAATTATAATACTTACTTGAGGTCCAGCGTTTAAACTGATACAGGCCGTGATCAAAGCCAATTTTTTTTATGGCACGGACCGGGAATTTAAAAGCGGCGTGCCGGGCCATAATCACAACATCCGGGTAAGCGGGATATCGACGATAGGCAATTTTGCGTTGATCAAAAAACTTACGTGTTTTCTTGTTTTTTGCGATATATACAACTTCCTGACCAATATGGTTCCGGATAGGTTGGAACATATAATAATCCAGAGGGTCCGCACAATAAAAGGTTAGGGGTATCGTTTTTCCACGCATTTTTTGTATCAACCATGCCAACTTATAAAACAGCGGCAGAAGATAATCCTGAAGGCTCATTTAAATTTCCTTTGTGCGGCCTCAAATACCATCCCGGGCAAAATGTTGTTCATGCAGTTGTGATGTCCGAGCGGACAATTGTTGGAGCCATGGCTGCCACAGGGACGGCAATCCATCTCCAATTCAAATACTTTGTCATCGGAACGGTATGGATAATAACCAATGGCCCGGACGGTGGGTCCAAAAAACGCGAAGACATCGGTTTGCATGGCATTGCCAATATGCATCGCCCCGCTATCATTGCAGATCAGCAAATCACACTGCTTTATCACCGCAGCGGATTCCAGGATACTCAGCTCTCCCGCCAGGTTTAAAATTCCCCGCCCGCTTTTTTTAATAACCCGGGTGCATAAATCTTTTTCATCGGGCGCACCGATAAGCACAAGGGCAAACCCCTGTGCGGCCAGCAAGTTTATCAATTTACTGTAATACGCTTGCGGCCAGCGTTTGGTAAACCATACGGATCCGGGCGCCATGGCGATAAGTGGTTTATTATTATTTAACAACGGCGACAACAAAATTCCGGCTTTTCCAATATCATCATCTGAGGGGTACAGAGCGGTTTGCCTGCTATATTTTTGAGCGCCAAACACAGACAGCAACCCTAAGTTTTTATCAATCTTATGCATCCCATCATCCGGATGGGGCACTTTATGGGTCAACAGATGGCGCGCCGCCCAGCGATTGTAACCGACACGTGTTTTTATCCTGCTTAAAAACAACAACAATGCAGTGGTCATGGAGCTGTGCGGCGTCAGAACCAAATCGTATTTATTTTTGCGTATCTGGCGAAGCAGGCGAAAGAGGGAACGCATTTTGTTTGCCCGCTTATCAAACAACAGCAGGTGTTCAACATCCGGGTTGTTGGCTAACGCAGCCGCTGTTTGCGGCAAAACCAGGGCGTCAATCTTAGCCATAGGGAAAAGTGATTTTGTGCCATGTATCAGGGGGGTTATAAGTATCACATCGCCAAGAAAAGCGGTTTGAACGATCAAAATATGTTTGTAGTTTCTGTTTGGAATTTGGGGCATGCTACAGCATCCTCTTAAAACGGGATTTAACATGGGCCAAAGTCGCATCGAGGGATGCTTCCCGTTCCGGGAGAATTCCTTTAAAAGGAAGGCCACGGCGCAAATAAAAACGTGAAAAAGTGGAATTGGTAATGCCCCATTTTTGCAGAAATTGTTTACTGCCGTTATTTTTTACCATACGTCCGGTCGAATGCGACAGGAAATGATACACGCGGCTTTTGGCAACCCCCTTAAAACAGCGCACACCGATATTCCATAATTTCATGGAGAAATCAGGGTCGGAATACATGCCCGGGCTAAATTCGACACTATAGCCACCCACTAAGTCCCATAACTTTTTAGGCACCAGGTTGGGCGGCCAGGTTGCGCCGGACCAGTCGTCTTTGGGCAGGGATGCAAATTCGTCCAGCAGTTTTTGTTCTCTAAAGGATCCCACATCCCTGCCATAATCATGGGGGGCTATGTTACAAAGATTTGTCTGTGTTACTTTTGCTTCAATCGTGGTCGAAGAAAGGAAAAAATACGGATGGGCCAATTGCTGGATTTCTTGCCATAAATAGCGGTCCCAGTCCGGTAGCGCGTACATATCGTCGTTCATGTAAACGATATAATCGGTTGTTGCCAGCGAGGCGGCGGCATTCATGGCAAGACAAATCCCAACATTTTCATCTGAAAAAGTATGGTCCAGATTCTGTTCCTGGGCCCAGTCCAGCGCCCCGTCCTTGTTCTCATTTATATGTAAAACAATCTGATGGTTAAAGGTCGAATTCTTGCGGATACTTTGCACGCACAATTTTAGCAAAGGCAGGTTGTTCCAGGTGGGTATAATTATTGAGAACCGGTCCGATGAACGGTTTTTACCTGATGGCCGGTACTGAATTTCATTTTGCTTTACCCCAGACATTTTATTCTCCCGCCTTTGGCATATTTTTTTCCCAAAGCATCAAATATTTCATATAAACAGCAAAAGCGGAATTAATGGCCAGGGCCAAACCTGTTGTGCCGTCCAGAAAACCGGCTTTTAGAATATACATCTTCACAAAGGTCAGCATGCCATGGCCAATCGCAGAGAATAAAGACGCCCTGCTGCCCGCATCCATTTTTTGCTGTGCGCCAAGCCGGCCATATTTTTCCATTTTAGCCAGGAAAGTGGCAAAATCGGGATAGGAATAATGCAGCAATGGCACATCGATCGTCCCGGGTGGTTCTTTCAAAACCACCGATTCGTGCACTTCTTTATCGTTGAAGTTACCATAACGGCGATCGAACAACCGCAACGGATAATCCTTATCCCAGCCGGAGTGATGTATCCAGCGATTGACATAAAAAGTTGTGCGTTTGATGCGGTACCCCTTTTTAGCAGGCAGGCCCTGTAAAAGGTTGCGTATCGAATCTTTTAAGCGGGGGGCCGCTTCTTCGTCGGCGTCGATCGAAAAAACCCAGTTATTGCCGGCAGAATTTACGGCAAGTTGTTTGGTACGGCCAAAGCCCAGCCAGGGTGTGTCAATAACGGTACAGCCCATCTCCCGGCAAATTTCAACAGTTTTGTCCGTGGAACCGGAATCGACCACTACAATTTCATCGGCCCACAATACCGATTTCAGGCAGCGGGCAATATTCTTTTCTTCGTTCCGTGTAATGATGACCACGGAGAGCGGCTCTTTTTTGCTGGAAGTCATTTAGTCCGTAAATATTAAAGCTTTAGTCATTATGAATACATCTATAAATATCATTAGTGTCCGGTTAAAATGTCAAATATTAAAACCAAACCCTTTGATGTCAAGGCCAAACGCCTTAACTAAAACAGTGGGCCTTGAAACAAGCTTGGCTTTTGGCGAAATTTCTGTTTGAGTCCCGAGTACTCGGGACGAGTTAAATTTCGCCTGGGCTTTTTGTTACTTCCCCGCCTACGCGGGGACAAGCTTTGGCCAGTTAAAAAGTAATGTTCTTTTTTCTTGAATGTCGTTTATACAATTTTAACCGGACACTTATGTTAAAATATAGTAATTAAAGGCCGCATTATTAATATTTTTTTGTATTGCATGTACAAGCCGGTGAT
>CAYWBI010000211.1:0-6223 GCA_964456445.1 uncultured Calditrichaceae bacterium | reverse complement strand
GAAATTCGCCGATTTTAGGTAAAATTTTATTTATAGCGGCCAAGTTGGGTTAAATTATTTTGTACCGACCGTTAAAAGTAAAAGATCGGCCCGCTTACCTTTGCTGTTTTTAAACCAGGTGTTGCTCACATTGGTTGCATCCACGACACTCTTTTCCTTTATAGGCCCTACTGGGTTTTGTATGGGTAATACTTAGATAGAAAGAAAACTATAAGGCAGGATTGTCCAATTAAAAGTGGATAAATTGGAACCGGTAATTGGCTTTTGGCAAGAAAGCATCGGGATTCAAGGGTATAGTGACGTATCTGATTAACCCCATCCTTCAGGACGGGGATGAAAGTGGACAACACCATTAAAGGGGGCTTTAGCCCGCCACCTTTTGGGCTAAAGCCCGGACGAACCAATCGGTCCGCCCGCCCCGGGATAAATCACGGGGTTATTCAAAGAATAAAACAATGTGATTGAAATTAAAGAGGTTCGCTTGCCCGTACCATTTGCATATTGGAACGAAATGTCCCGGAGGCCATTCCAATGGATTTCGCTCATTTTAATTCAGGAAGCATTAAGGATCCTTAAAAGGCGTATTCTATTTCCACACAAAACCCGGTAGCGCCCCCTTATTTTATAAATAATAATTTTTGCGTAGCTATCTTTGTCCCGGAAATCATTTTTACAAGATATACCCTATATCAGAATGCAACAAATAACCCATCTGTACTCAAAAGCATTTATTAAAAACCCTACTCCGACAAATATTCGATCACCCGCACGATGGCGGCGCTGCATACCGGGTCAAAATCGGTCAGGCTCAGGCTAAACATGCGGCAATCCACCGCAGGACGGTACAGACCATGGGATTCATAACCGGCGCCTTCGAACGCACCTACTTTTCCGGCATATTTCTCTGCTTTTAACATCGCGCGTTGTTTGCTTATGAACGGTTCACGTTTTTCGTAATAACCCTTTGCAAGGCGGTCCAGCCTGGAGCGTTTTGCGGCTACGCTGTCATAGGCCTGCTTGTTCCAGGGCGTGGGCAAGGGCGCATCCGCGGATATAAATTTTTTCCATTTCAGCTTCTTTTTATCCAGCAGGGCTGTAATATTTGGTTCCCACGGCTCTACATCTGTTTTATAAAATTCATCATACCCCGTGGACGAGCTGTAATATTCATCGCCCAATCCGGCAAAGGCATGACCGAATTCATGCACATACACATAATCCATCTGCCATTCCATGCCGGGATGGTCGCTGATGGTGTAGGTGGTGGTGAACCAGTTGTAAATTCCGCCGCCGCCATAGCGGTTGTCATTGATCAGGATATTGATATAATCGTAAGGCGCCAACCCCGCTATATCACGCAAGGCCTTGTTATCCTTTGTCAGCACATAGCGGGGGGAGTCAAAGGAAAAATATTGGCAACCCAGCGCGGATGATTTCCAAATATTTTTATCCGGCTTGGAGATACCCGATTGAGTGGAAACGGCCTCCACCATCCACACGTTAAAATCGTTTTTGTGCTCTTTAAAGGGCGATGTGGAAAACATCACGTCGTTGTAGTGTTTGGCGTCTTTGCGGAATTTCTCCATGTCCGCGGCACTGTAACCATCACCGATGATCACAATATCCACCTTTTTTTCCGATGGGCCGTTATACATCAATTTGCTAACTTTAAAGGCCGGTTTGGGCGGATTTGAATTTATACGCGACGTTTGATTGGGGTCGATCACCCGGTCAAAAAAAGCTTCGAACTGCATCCGCGCGTCACGCCGGGTAAACACCAACCGGAATTTCTTTTTGGGCTTGGGGATCAGCACGCTTTCCTCAAAAGTCCCCTCGATGATCTTGGCCTCTTTTGTGGTTTGCCACTCATTGAACATGCTCGAATAGCCGCGGGAATAGATCAGTTTATTGGTTTCGGCGTCAAACAGCCGCACCTGGTACTGCCCCAGATTCATATCCGTCACCATATGTTTGTGGCTGCCGCTCCACACGGGATATTCATAAATCTGCCCCAGTGCGATATGATCGATACCGCGCTGACCACGGTGAAAATAATCGATACGCAGGGTTTTATTTTCGAATGTCCCGTCAAAATTTGCAGCCAAAGACCAGCCGGCCAGCAACAGGGTGAGCACTATAATACGAATAACTAATTTCATCTTTAATACCTTTCTTTATGATCTGGCAAAGGGGAACAGCAACAAACAATTTACAAACCGCCATAAGTTAAAACCCTTCATGTGTTGCAGCAATAAAATTTATCTATAATCAGTAGTGTCAGGTTAAAATGTCAAATATTAAAACCAAGCCCTTTGATGTCGAGGCCAAACGCCTGACTTAAAATACTGGGACTTGAAACAAGCTTGGCTAAAGACGAATTTTATGTTTGAGTCCCGAGTACTCGGGACTCAAACAGTCAGAATTTCTCATGCTTCACTCGCCAAAATTTCTATTATTTTTTCTTGAATGTCATTTATGCAATTTTAACGGGACACTTATGATCTATAATATTCAATTATTATTCGTGAATAAATCAATGATGGATATACACCGATATGGACAGAAAAAGCGCGGACCAGCCGATCAACATTAAAAACAAAGGCATCACAAATTTCCACCATTTTTCAAGTGGGATTTTTGCTAATGACAGCATGGCCATCAACACACCGGAAGTGGGTATGATCGAGTTGGAAAAACCGTCCCCGCAGGTAAATGCAAATACGGCCGTCTGACGCGATAAGCCCAGAACATCCGAGAGCGGCGCCATCAACGGCATGGTTACCGCCGCCTGACCGGAACCGGATGGGATGAAAAAATTTAGGATCGTCTGAAAAACAAGCATCCCCTGCGCGGCAAAGATCGAATGAAAATGTTGCAACGACGAAGCCGCAGCATGGATAACCGTATCCAGGATTTGACCATCCACAAGCACCACCTGGATGCCCCGGGCAAAGCCCACAACCAGGGCCGCCACAACCATCTCCTCCATGCCTTTTACAAAGGCATCCATGGCCACATTTATTTTCATCCGGCTGATGACAATGGTCATGATCCCCATAAAAATAAAACCGCCCGCCATCTCGTTTAGCCACCAACCGTAGTTTTGAACGGCAAAGAGGATAAAGGCGAAAATCAGAATAGCGGTTATTAAAATCCATTTCCGTCCACTGGTAAGCGGCACTTTTTCATCCTTATAGCCACTGATGTCAAACGGGTCACCGGCCATAATGGAATTGCCGGGGTCCTTTTTTAATTTTGCCCCATATCTTAAAACATAGGTGATGGTTGTGGCCAGTATAAAGAACAGGAAAATTGCACGGAAGCCGAGGGCGCTGTTCAAGGGAAGCTCGGCGATGCCCTGGGCGATGTTTACAGTAAAGGGGTTGGTCGTCGCCGCCGCGAAACCCACATCGGCCGCCAGCATCACAATTGCCAGGCCATAAATCCGATCATACCCCAGCTCTTTGCTGACCAGCAAAAAGACCGGTACAAGCGGGATAAATTCCTCGCCCATGCCTAAGGTTGATCCGCCAATCGCCACCGCGGTCATGATGATCACCGTAAGCAATGGCGCCGAATGGCCGAATTTATCCAAAAGTTTATGCAGCACGGCCACAATCATCCCGGAACGTTGTAGGATACCGAAGACGCCACCGATGATAAATATAAAAAAGATGATATCCGCGGCCTCCTGCATCCCACGGGGAATCGAACTTAAAAACTGCACGATACTCACCGGCGAGGCTTTACCGTCTGCCGCATCGCCAAGGATTAAACCCCGCAGTGAAAAATGCTTTGCTGTTTCTTTAAAAGATCCGGGAACAACGACATTGCGGGTCAGTGAGCCAACGACCTTTTTTTGCCGGTCATAATGGCCCGATGGGACAAAATAAGTTAACAGGCTGCTAAAAAGGATCACACCGGCCAGAAGAACAAATACATGTGGAATTTTAATTTTATTAAAATTTATCCTGCTCATTGAGATTCTCACTTTTAGGGGATTTGGGTTCTTCGCCCTTTAATATTTTTAGCGCATAGTGGATAAACCAAATAAAATGGCCAAAGACAACTATAACTATCAGGGCGATGAAATAAGGATTGATATTCATTCTATCGGTCATTTTTTATTTTGTTTTTCTTCTTCGAGCAGCCGTTCCTTTTTTAGAATCATAACACTATAAACCATAAAAATAATGCACAATAACGCGGTAATGCTGTGAACCACGGCCACATGCTGTTTTACGGCATCCATGCTTTCCCAAGAAAACAAACTTCGCCAGCTTCCGGCTGTGGCGATAAAACCCAGCAGGCTGATAGAAGTGGCGGCATGTTTACTAAACATGTACAGTTCTTTATTAAAAGAAAGCAAAGCGGTTAACAGAATAAGACCACCGATAAATATGGGCGTAAGATAAAACAAATTTCTGTCCGGCATAACAATTATCACAATAATGCCAAAAGCGAACAAAATTGCGGCAAAAAACAAGATGGATTTTGTCATGGTTTGCTTCTTCCGGTTTGGGTTAATATGCAACCATTGATAAAGGTTTATAAATTATGAAAGAATTAGATGTGCGGCCAGAAAACCATCTATATTTAGACTGGAAAAACGCAGAAAGCCGTTTTGCTGTAAGATGGATTTAAGCAAATGCTTTGCATGCCGCTCATTTTGATGAAATTATAAAACCGTAATGAAACTGCAAGACAGTTTAACGCTGCACACATTTAAATATTTGAAGCTTATCACAGGGATCAAATATCCAGGGTATCGGCCTGGTGGAGTTCATTAAACGAGCCAACCGATTTGGCGATATGCCCAACGATATCTTGTTTAACCGTTTGTAAAGCCACCTTTGTCGCATTCATTATCGCTTTGGCGTCGGACCGGCCATGGGCTTTTATAACCGGCTGTAAAAATCCCAGAATGGGCGCCCCGCCGTATTCCGAATAATCGGTTTTCATTTTTATTTTTTTTACGCCCTTGGCGAGAAAGGCCAGCCCTATTTTCCAGGTTAGTTTCTTCTTAAAGGCATATTTGCCCATATTCATGGCAACTTCGCCTACGCCTTCCAAAAGCTTAAGTACAACATTGCCTACAAAACCATCGGTTATAATGACGTCCACCTCGCCGGAGGGAATATCCTTGCCTTCAACATTTCCAACAAAATTCAGGTCTTTGATCCCTTTTAAATAGTTGTATGCCTGGCTGCGCACGGGGCCGCCCTTACCGGCTTCTTCACCGTTATTCAATAAACCAAGACGGGGATTCTCCACGCCCAAAACATCCTGCATATAATAACTGCCCATAAAAGAAAAGTGTACCAATTGTTTAGCGGATACGGATATCGTAGCCCCCACATCCAGCATCAAGGCAAAGCCATTGCTGGTAATTGTAAATTTTGCCGTGGGATAAATGGCTGCCAGCGCCGAGCGTTCCAGGCCATCGATCATCCGCAGGTTACGCGCACAGGCCAGCACGGTCGCCCCGGTGTTCCCGGCGCTTACCAATGCATCGGCTTTTCCTGCATGTAATAATTTTGTCGCAAGGATGATACTGGCTTGTGGTTTTTCCTCCATGGCTTTTTTGGGCGAATCTTCCATGGATATTGCCTGATCGGTATGAATTATTTCAACAGGTTCAGTATAACCGTTCTTTTCCAGTTCTGCCCGGACGGCGCTTTCATCGCCTATAAATATAGGCTGGATTTCAGGTTCATCCTTAACTGCTTGAAGCACGCCTTTGATAATTTCATGGGGGGCATTGTCGCCGCCCATGGCGTCGATGGCAATTTTATATGACATGTTTTCTCCCGGTAAAATCTGGATTTTAAATCCGGCGCGCCTTATCAGGCAAAACGCCCGCGGATAAATATATTTGATATGGGGATTTGAAACGGTAAAAACTACGGCAAATCAGGAAACAATGCAATAGACGCAAGGGGTGGCTTTGTTGACAAGCGGACATTAATTGCGCAAAGCTGACCGGCAGAACCGCCTGCGCCGAAAACTGCGAACCTTTGACAAACCACATGTTTTGGTTATTGATGAATTCTTGGATGAAAAGTGTAAGAAGCTAACTCCCTGTGCTTAGGTGCGGCCATTGCTGACGAAGCAAATTCATCGTCAGCGCCTAGCATCACTAACAGCGCTGGGTTAGATGGCAATTGTTATCTTTTTTTATAGATATCTCTTCTATGCCCTACTTTTACAATGACAATAATTA
>CAYWBI010000210.1:0-6260 GCA_964456445.1 uncultured Calditrichaceae bacterium | reverse complement strand
TATTTGCAGCAACACTCCCGGCTGTTTGTGAGGCAGAAGGAATTGGACGGTTGATGTCAAAAAGCGGTTTACCCTATATCCTTAGTTTTACCATAAACCGTGAGGGTAAGGTCCTCGATGGAACGCTGCTTAGTAAGGCAATTCAAAAATTAGACCGGCTGCTTGAACATCCCCCGTTGGGATATATGGTAAATTGTGCTTATCCTTCATTCCTGTCACTAGGGGTGCAAGATAAAGAGGCAATGAGGCGTTTAATCGGTTTTCAGGCTAATGCCTCGGACTTGGATCAATGCGATCTGGATAATTCGTGCGAGTTACATGCGCGTCCGGTAGATGAATGGGGAAAGGAAATGATGCTGTTACATACGGGAGCAAATATTAAAATTCTTGGCGGGTGTTGTGGCACGGGATCAGAACATATCGGATATTTGGCAAAACATTTGAAATAAAAAAAGGCCCGGCAGTTGCCGGGCCCATGGAGAGGATGAAGGTTCTTAATTTCGTCCTTTGCCTTTGCCTTTGCTTGTTCCATTAGGACCGGTTCCATCACAGTTGCCAGATCCTGATCCCATTCCCTTACCCTGCATGCCATTACCTTTTTGACCGTTCCCCATTTTGCCCTGGCGCCCGCTGCCATCCTGAGGGCGAACAAAATCCGGATCCATACCGTTTGGGATACCATCGCCGTCAGCATCCAGTGCATTGTCATTAATACCGTCACCATCTGCATCTACAAAACCCTTACCTTTATTTCCTTTGTGCATTTTGGGACCGGTATAATCGGCATCACGCCCATTGGGAATTCCATCGCGATCTACGTCGGGGGCATTGTCGTTGTATCCGTCACCATTTTGATCAACAAATCCCTTGCCTTTATTGCCGTTCATCATCTTACCATGCTGCATGTTCTTTTGTCCCTGGTGCATAACATTTTTATTTTGCATTCTGTTACGGACCTGGCTGGAATCTTGTGCGAATGCGCTTGATGAAAATACAAAGGCCAGAGCAGCGGCCACGACGATTAAGAAAAAATTAGAGTGTTTCATGATTGACTCCTGTTGGTTGATTGAACTAAATCATAATTTATTTATATGTATATCAAAGGCCATGCCAAACAAAAATACATACCATAACTGCTACATACTTAAGGGCTTATGGATTTTAGTAAAATCGGGGAAGTGTTTGGCCTCGACCATCCGGTCGATGCGTTCTACAACATTCGTCGAAGAACGGCTCAATGTAAACGAATTATGAAGGGTCTGATTGGATTAGCGGATTTTTTTTATCATCAAAATAAAAATTCTTAAATATCCGGGTGCATACAGTTATTTTTAAACGATTAATTGAGTATGCCAATGGTTATTATACCGGATTATATTTTTGCCGGGTTATCGATAAACAATAAAATCCGTGCATTAAAATGGAAATAATTATATTAATTTTGAAATCAGCCGCTTGCTTCTGAAATAATTGTTATGAAGACCCGGTCATTTATCTTTCAGTTTTTCCAGGCGGGAGCGCAGATGTCTTTCACCGATATTAAGTAATCGTGCCGCGGCGCTTTTATTTCCTTTACTTATCCGGAGCGCTTCTTCAAGCATTGTCTTTTCAAATAGCTTCATTTTCTGTTCATGTCCGGCGCTTAGGTTTAATGGATCGAGTATGGCGGATTCAGATCCACGTGGCAGGCGTTTTGGCAAATCTTCCGCTTCGATCCGTGAACTTCGTGTCATCACCACCGCGTGCTCTATCATGTTCTCAAGTTCCCGCACATTGCCCGGAAAGTCATATTTCATCAGACAATCCATTGCCTCCCTGGTAACACCATCGATATTTCGATTGTTTTCTGCGGCAAATTTATTGATAAAATAATCTGCTAATAATGGGATATCAACTCTGCGTTTGCGTAATGGTGGCACAGTGATTGACACCACATTCAGCCGGTAATAAAGGTCTTCACGGAAGGCTTCTTTGCCTATCATTTCTTCGAGGTCGCGGTGTGTTGCCGACAAAATGCGCACATCAACCTGAATTGTATCGCTTCCGCCAACACGCTGTACCTGGCCAAATTGAATTGCACGTAACAATTTTACCTGTACAGCCATGGGGATATCGCCCACTTCATCGATAAATAAAGTACCACCGTCGGCTTGTTCAAAACGTCCGGGCCGTTGTTGAACTGCTCCCGTAAAGGCGCCTTTTTCATGTCCGAAGAGTTCACTTTCGATAATGTTTTCGGAAAGCGCGGCCAGGTTCACGGTTATAAATGGTCGGTTATGTCGTGGGCTGGCGTAATGAATAGCCTGAGCTACCAACTCTTTGCCGGTTCCACTTTCCCCGCGGATAAGTACATGCGCCTTACTTTGTGCAACCCGGCCTGCCGTGTTTAGAACAGACTCCATTTCACCGCTTTGGGAAATGATATGATCGAACTTAAACTTTTCTTTTAATTGTTGACGCAGTTGTTGATTTTCAGCCTGTAATAATCGCTTTTCGGTAAGACGTTTTAACAGAGATTCCAGTTGGTCAAGATCTACCGGTTTGGTCAAATAATCATAAGCGCCGGCCTTCATAATCGATACCGCATCTTCCACACTTCCATAGGCCGTCATCAATACCACATCGATGGCTGGGTTCAATTTTTTTACTTCGGTCAACAGCTCCAGGCCATTCATCCCCGGCATACGAAAATCGGTTAACATTATATCAACCGTATTTAAGCGGATCTGGTTTAAGGCTTGTTCGCCATTTCCGGCAAGATGAATATTATAGTTGCGTCTGGTTAAAAAACTTTTTAATGCAATCAGCTGGGCCTCTTCGTCATCGACTATCAAAACAGAAAAATGTGTCATTCTTCGTCTATCTCCATCTTGCGGGGCAATACGATATGGATTTCCGTACCCATGCCCGGTGTACTTGTAACACGGATGAGTCCGCCATGCTCATAAATAATTCTTTGGACAACCGCCATTCCAACGCCCGTTCCGTCGGCCTTGGTTGTAAAATAAAGGTCATAGATTTTTTTTAATGTTGTCCCGCTCATTCCTGGTCCGTTATCACCTACAAGGATTTCAATTTTTTCATCCGGCCGGGATATAGCGGAGAGTTTTATTAGTCCGTTTTCACCAATGGCCTGGGCGGCATTCAAAATTAAATTCATCATTACCTGTTGCATTTGGTGAGGGTCCCATTTCACAGTTCCAATTGTACTTTTACGTACACGGAGTTCGATTCTATGGTCATTGAGCATGTGTTGGTGGTGTTGTACTATTTCTTTCATCCACTCTTCAAAAATAAATGATTCTGGTTTCAATGCTTCAGGCCGGGAAAATTTTAAGAAATCCTGGATGGTTTCATTTATCCGCCGTACTTCTTTATATACGAGACGTGCAAGCGTATGATATTCAGCGGAGTCGTTGTTTGGTTCAAAATCCTTATCCAATTGCTGGACAATTGTTCCAATGGTGTTTAAGGGATTACGGATTTCATGGGCCACGCCCGACGCCAGTTCACCCATTGCAGACAGCCGCTCTTTGCGCTGAATTTGTTCCTGCAGGGCTTTTTCATGTGTCAGGTCACGCAGAACAAAAATAGATAAAGTTGTATCCGCTTTTTGAACACGGCTTTTTGATACCAATAAATAACGCACCCCATTGTTAATGGGGCAGTCCAGATGAAAAACACCTTCCTGTGATTCGATAAGACCTGAACAATGAATCTGCCGTGCCAGTTTTTCCAGCCGATGGCCAAGAAAATCGGAGCTGTTTATGCTAAAGAGCTTTATGGCGGCTTTATTGATGATTGTGACTTTTTTGTTGTCACTAACAATTATGGCATCACTTGCATTTGCAATAATAAGATCCGAATAACCTTCCACAACATCATATTGCTTTTGTAATTTTTGAAAATGTTCACGTAAAAAAATCAACCGTAGAATAATGATGGCAAAGATGGCTAATATCGCCGATATTATCCATAGCCGTCTGTATAGGCTTGCTGTCAACGCTTCCACTTCATCCATCGCAAGACCCACCCGGAAAATGCCCACGCGGCGACCCTGATAGATAAAAGGATGTGTTGATTCGAAAATCATGCTACTGTCTGTCTCAATGATCCGGCTTGAGAATTCCAAGTTCAAACGATTTGTCGTATCGGTAAATACCGGCATCAGATTCACCCTTCCGGCTGCGGCCAGAATGGTGTTACTATCTTGTAGGGCAATATATAATAATTGATTGCTTTGGGATATACGTTTAAGTAAAACGCCAAAACCAATTTTCCAGCGAAAACGCATTAACTGATCGGCATTGATTGTAATCACCAATATCCGGTCATCAGCAAGCCGGAGTGCTGCGGAATAGAGCCAGGCCGTTTTAGCTTGCCCTGCCGGTCTGATCCCTATGACGAGCGTGTCCTGTGCACCGGAGAGCAATGGTGCAAGCGTAGATTTAGAAATTACAGATTTAGAATCTAAGGGACTATAAGGTGATTTGCTGTATAAAACACGCCCTTTTCCGCTTAACAGAATTAAATTACTTATGCCTGTATCCTTTAGTGCCTCTAGTTCATCCGTATTTAAATTTTTGCGGGATGAAATCAGTTTCTCAATCAGGCGCGCGTTGCTGAGCAACCGTTCCCGATAACTCTCTTCTATATATTCATTGGCCAGCAAGGCATTGTCCGACGAGGCTAAAAGAGTTTCTAACAGGGCATAGGAATGGGAGCGGGTCAGGGTTAAAATGGCATTTTTATTTTGAATAAGTTCCATGATGGCGCTACCAAACATCAGCAGCCCCAAAAGTACAAATGTGAGTAACAGTTGTTTGCTGAAACGATCTTTAAAGTGCAATTGGGAGAAGAGCTTCATTCTTTGCTCAATATAATTTCAATGGATAAGCATTTTAAACCGCTGTTTGGTAGATAAGAATTAATAGTTATAACGGCAGGCATTCTCTTCTTACCTTTAAACATTTGAAGATGTATTTTAAGGTAAATCATGCATGGAAACAAGAAATATAAACGCCGGATAATTAAATTATCCGGCGTTTATACAGGAGGATTTTATGTGTTTTTTATTCTGTGATTTTTAGCCTGCGCGCATTAATCGCAACGATTACGGTACTCAATGACATCAAAACCGCGCCCATTGCCGGACTGAGAATTATACCCCATGCGAAAAGCACACCAGCTGCGAGAGGAATGGCAAAGGCATTATAACCCGTGGCCCAGATCAGATTTTGGATCATCTTTTTATACGTGGCTTTGGCCAGGCCGATGACCGATGCCACATCAAGCGGATTGCTGCGGACCAGAACAATATCCGCTGTTTCGACGGCTACATCCGTTCCCGCCCCGATGGCGATGCCCACATCAGCTTGTGCAAGGGCAGGCGCATCGTTAACCCCATCCCCGGTCATGGCAACAACCAAACCGCGCGATTGTACCTCTTTTACCTTTGCCGCTTTTTCATTTGGCAGCACTTCGGCAATGTATTCATCTAAACCAAGTTCATCGGATACCCATTGGGCCACCTGTTTGTTGTCACCTGTAAGCATAAGTGTGTGGATGCCCATTTCCTTAAAACGGGCAATTGCCTCTTTTGATTCCGGGCGAATGACATCGGCCAGGGCGATGGCCCCGGCCAGCTCTTCATTTACCAATACAAAAACAACGGTTTTTCCCTGACCGCTTAAAGTTGCAATCCGGCTATCTTCAATTTTTATGTTTTTTTCGCGCAGATAACCCGGGCTTACCACAGAAATATGTTTCCCATCGACCAGGCCCGTGGCCCCTTTCCCGGGTATGGCTTTAAATTCGTTTACCTTTAAGGGATTTTCTGTAGAACTCACGATTCCGGCGGCAATGGGGTGTTCCGAATGTTGCTCAACCGCGGCGGCAAGTGAAAGCAGTTCATCCGGATTATAGCTCTGCAGGTAAGAAATGGTATCGGTTACACCAAATTTTCCATAGGTCAGAGTGCCGGTTTTGTCAAAGATGACAGCCTGTAGGTTCCGGGCCTGTTCAAAGGCCGAGCGATCACGGATCAGCAACCCGTTCTGTGCCGACAGCGAAGTGGAAACGGCAACCACTAAGGGGATGGCCAGGCCAAGTGCGTGCGGGCAGGTAATTACCATCACGGTAACGGTTCGCTCTAATGCAAAGGCAAAACCCTCGCCCATATAAAAAAACCAGGCAATAAAGGTCAGCGCACCGGCGCTTAGGGCGATAATCGTAAGCCAGAAGGCGGCCCGGTTGGCCAG
>CAYWBI010000209.1:0-6268 GCA_964456445.1 uncultured Calditrichaceae bacterium | reverse complement strand
TATTAAATTAATTGTTCTTTCTACGAAGATTTTGGGCTACGCCCCTTAGATATTAGATTAATTGTTCTTTCTACGAAGATTTTAGGGCTACGCCCCTAATTTACCTTTTGTACTATCATTGTTCATTATCCTATTTGATTTGGGGCTTTAGCCCTTTAATCTTCGTAGCTGATCAAATGGTGAAAATACAATAGGGGCGGAGCCCTGACATTTATATATTATCATACCTTTCAAAAAGATATTTCAGGTTATAATCCACGTCAAATTTCTTTAAAAACAATAAATTTTCATCTTTGAAGGATTGTTTCCTGTGATGTTCCGGTTGGTTCAATATATATTTCACAACCATGTCTATCTGTGGTTTTGAATAGGTAAATGCACCATGACCATCCTGCCATGAGAATTTGCCCGGAATATATTTTTTATTGTTCTTTTTGTACCGTTTATTTTCCTGTTCCTGGTTCTTGATGGGGTCTCGGCCAGTAAATATCTTCGATGCCACATGGAAGAGATGATAATTTTCACTTTTCATATAACTTTTGACACTACCTTTTAGCGGTTTAGCGCCTTTTTAGTAAACGTTATATAACCGTGGTTTATCATGGGTCCACTTTAGTTTTTACAGCTGAATAGTAACTCTGATATTAAAATAAAAAGGCCGTCTTATAGTGACGGCCTTTTTTTGGGGTTTTATTTTTTTTATTTCAAATATTTGGCCAGTGTTTTTTCAAGATTTTCGCCGCGTAAGTCCATTTCGGTTGCAACAATTTTACCATCGGGCCCCACTAAAATAGGTTTAGGGATACCTCTGACTTCAAAGCGTTTCGATATGGGGTTGCGGAAACCGCCCTTTAAAAAGCTGTGCATCCAGGGCATGGGCCAGGTTTCTTTACGATACGTATCGATGTCGCTTTCCTTAGCGTCAAAGGAGAGACTTAAAACCATAAAATTCTTATCTTTGAATTTCTTGTAGGCTTTGTCCAGCCCCGGCATTTCACCGCGGCACGGGCCGCACCAAACCGCCCAAAAATCGATCATATAATAACCACCCAGCAGGGATTTGTTGCTGACGGTTTTGTCGCTGTGCAACAGGGTCACCTCAAAGTCGGGCACAGCTTTGCCCACGGCGATGCGTCTGTCGGGATTAAAATTAGCGATTATATAACTAAAATTGCGATCGGTACCGTATTCGGTTTTCATCTGGTTATAAAGTTTCCTTTGCAGCTCGCTGTTACCGTTTTGCATGGCTTCCATGCCACGGAAAGCAAGTACATATCCCCGTGCAGTCCGTGCTTTGATTTTGTCCGATTGCAGATAGAGTTTGTCTAAAGCTTTGTCCTTTCCATATACGGTTTTATACACAGGTATCATTCCGTTGGGTGCAAGCTCCCATAAAGGGTCATCGATCTGAGCGGTTTGAGCAATATTTTTTAATTCTTCCGGCGTGAGTTTCTGGTAATATTGAAAATTCATTTTGCTGATTGCTGCAAAACGGTTTAGCAGTTTCGCTCCCGGTGCATTTATAGCAGATTCAAGTTTATTATTCATCGTGGAAAAATCATAGATAAACCCGTTTGTTTTGCCGTTGTGGGCCGTTGCATATTTTCGCGCCTGAGCTCTGCGGTTTTGGATTGCAGCGTCGATTTCCATGGACAATGCGATAATTTTTTCATATTCCTCATCCCCACTTACCTGAATTTTTACCGTGTTATCGGCGGGATGGTTGAGTTTAGCCGGATCAAAGGTTATTTTAAATCGACCGTTTTCCGTTTTTACTTCGGATATAAAATCACCGCCGCCATCGTATTTGTAGCTTTCGGCCTGCGTACCGTTGATGCTGTGCCCCTCGTTTTCCACGTTCAGCAACTGATAGCCAACTTCGCTGCTTGTATCCGGCCGTTCATAGCTGTAGCTGCCGTTGGCCTGAGGCATCATATCCTCGCTACTGGATCTGCTGAATTTGTTCCAGTCACCTATAATCTTGATGTCCTGGAAATCAGACTTATACACATAACTGCGTAGGGTGATGATTAGTTTTATATTTTCACCTGCCTTGGTTGGTAGTAGGGGAATGCTAAAGTCATAATGATTGACGGCGGCGATGTGCAGCGTATAAAAGGTGTTGTCCTCGACTTTTAACTGAAAACGTCCATCCTTGACATCCATGCTTTGTAATGGTTTCTGTATAAATTGTTCGCCAAGCGGCAACAACTCGACATGCACCAGCGCCGGTATCTTACCGTCCTGGCCGGTTATTGTGCCCTCAATGCTGGTATTTGTGGTACAGGACTGCCCCATCAGCAAGAAAAGGGTTAAAATGATAAAACGAAACATGTAACGCATGGCGCCTCCTCAATTTGGATGTTTTGCTTTTGTAAAGATATAATATTGGGGCAAGCGGGTTTTGTTGCCCGAACGTAATTCAAAAGGATTTGCTGACAAAAAAACAATTATAATCAACCTATCCGAATAAAACAATATCCATAAAGGAATAGTTCGGGTCCTTTATGTCAAGCCGATGGTTGTTCAAAAGTTGTGATGATTCGGTCAACATCCCGCATATTGTGTATTTAGCAAAAAATTTCACGGAATAAAAGTACAGAAATTTCGATATTTAACGAAAATGTGATGATTGATATATTCTGACCGGAAATTTGATCGTAAGCTTTAGTGATTTTTGATGGATGGCAGGCAAAAATCATTTAACAATTTCAGCAAATATAATTTCTAACTTTGTAGTCCACGATATAAAAGTTAAGTTATATCAATGCTAAAACAATTGCGGAATGAAGATAAAACCGTACCTGCTCACAGATTTATAAAGGAGGATTTATGCGTAGATTAGTTTTGTTCTTTTTGATGTTGGGATTCACCAATCTGCTTTTGGCCGGTGATCCGGCTATAAAAGGTCTGTCCATGCCTCAGGGCGATGACCAACCATCGGGTGGGTTTCATTTTAATATGGGCGTTTCGGCTGGAGCAGCGGTATTGGATGGCCAGTTATACAATCAGATCGGTATCCGTCCACTTTTTACCATCGGTAAGCTGGGCATTGCCCTGGATTTAAGCGTTTATCTTGACGCTGACGGCAATATCCGTAAAGAAAACTGGAACGACGCCAGGGATATTTTTGAGAAATTTTATTTTGTACGCTGGGCCCGTCCCGGAGCGCCGTTGTATGTGAAGGTCGGCGCCATTGATAATTACCGTCTGGGTTTTGGTTTGTTGATGAACCACTATGCCAATACCGTCGAATACCCAACGGTTATCCGTACCGGTCTGGAACTGGGATTAAACGGTAAACATCTTGGTTTCCAGGCCATGGTTAATAATTTTGGCGAACTTTTTGATCAGGGCGGTGTTATGGCCGGTCGGATGAGTTTTAAAATGCTTGGTGATCTGGAGCTGGGTATCAGCGCGGTATATGACCGTAACCAATATAAAGGTTTGAAGGACAGTGATGGCGATGGGGTACCGGATGTTGTGGATGATTTCCCTAATGACAAGGGCAATCAAATCGACAGCGACGGTGACGGTATTCCTGATGCAATTGACCCGGATCGTGACGGAAATGGTTACACCGATAACTCCCAGGACCCGGCCATCGCGAATAACGATCCCGATCTTGCGACCATCGATTCGCGTTTAAAGCATGCGCCATTTAATATTAACAACGCAACTGGCAAGGAGCAATATGCTTTTGCAGCAGATATTTCCTATCCCTTTATCCAGAAAAAATATTTACAATTGATTGCCTATTCCCAGTTTGCCCAGTTTGGTAATAGTGGTGGCTGGGGCGCAACCGCGCCGGGCGTCCGGGCAAAATTCTGGATTATGGATGCTTTTGCGGAATACCGCATCTTCTCCGATAAATTTATCCCGGAATATTTTAACACCACTTATGAACTGGAAAGGGCCGTCTTCCGCGGCGATAGCGTGGTTACAAAGGAACAGATATTGCAGTCGGTCAGCGAAAAACTTCGGGGTTATGTGATTGGCGCGGATTTTAATATCGGTACCTTTCTGGTTTTTGGCGCGGAATATCAAAACATGACCCGGAACAGCTTCTCCTTTAAAACTTTACGCGCCAACCTGGATTTAAATGCCACCCTTATTCCCAAACTGAACAAAGCGGGCGCTTATTTTTATCAGAACAACACCAGTCTCAGCGATATTTTTAAACGCGGCGAAGGCACCATTCTGGGGTACCGGCTGGGGTATGAAATTGGCGGCGGCGCTTCACTGGTGCTGGATTTCCGTCAAACCTATCGTGATAAAAACGGTGATGGTGTGATCAGCGGTTCCAACGAAGTTGTAAAAACCACGCAAATCCAAACCGTCTTTATGTTCTAAGAAATGTTTGTTCTTCTTAAAGCCGTCCGTTATGCGGGCGGTTTTTTTTTGGTACCTTCATGAGTATTGATAAATAAAAAAAAAGATAATTGTATTGCTTTTGATTTCTTAGTCATGCTATATTTATATATGTTAAACATATATGACAAGCATTGCTTATGAAGTATCTTTTTATAATAATCCTGGTAATAATCGCGTTATTTTCTTCTCTGTCCGCACAGGAGGAAGATGAATTTTTTGAAGCGCGTACCACCCTCGGCGGGTATGGTGAAATGCACTACAATGCTCAAAGCACGACGGGGGAAAAGAACAGCCAGACCCTGGACTTCCACCGCTTTGTTTTGTTTTTTGCCCATGGCTTTAGTGAAAAATGGTCCTTTAAGTCGGAGTTGGAATTGGAACATAATTTTGTAGAAGGTGGGGAAGCGGGCGGGGAAATAGCCCTCGAACAGGCCTTTATCAATTATCAGTGGAACAGCCGTTTTGCCATGCAGGCCGGTGTGTTGCTGGTTGCCGCCGGTTTGATCAACGGTCGGCATGAGCCGCCCTTGTTCCTGAGTGTGGAGCGGCCTGCTTATGCGCAATATATTATACCCGCCACCTGGTACGGAAATGGTATTTCCGCCACAGCCACATTGAATGGATTTGATATAAAGGCCGTTGTGATGGAAGGTTTGATTGCCGATAAGTTCCGCGCAAAGGATGGAATCAGGCAGGGGCGGCAGCATGGGTACAAATCCGATGCCCGGCATTTGCTTTACAATGTTCAAGTGGATTACAGCGGCTTCACCGGTCTGAATTTTGGCGGCGCTTTTGTTTACAACCGCGCGGCGTTTGGAACAGCACAAACGGTTCCCACCTTGTTGACGGAAATCCATGCGCGCTATAACGGCCACGGTTTTATCTTTGCAGCCGAAGCAGGACATATCGGTTATCGAAAAAGCCCGGGCGGTTTTCCGCTCAAAGTTTCACAGGGAGGTTATGTGGATGTGGGCTATGACTGGTCCGTGCTATTGGGGCTGGATGGCGAAATTATCACCTGGGCCCGTTATTCCCATATCGATCCCGCAGCGGAAACAAGCCTGTCAAAAGAAAACCGTTTTCGAACAGCAATGTTTGGCGTAACCGTTTTACCTTTGCCGGAGGTTGTTTTTAAAGCCGATATTGGCAAACAATCATATTTTAACGGGCGGTCGGCTACAACATTGTTCAATCTTGGTATGGGGTATATGTTTTGAAAGGAAAGCGCATATCAACCATCGTCCTGATGACGTTTATTTTGCTTTCACTGGTTTGGAGCGCTGCTTTACTGGATCGGGCCGGGAACTACATCAGGGCACAGTTTGGGCCGGGGATGACCCTGGAACAACGCCGGATTTCACTTCCCGCAAAAATTAAATCGCAGATAGAAAAGAAGAGCCGGCAGCGATTTTTCCGGCGGCAGATTTATAGCTGGCGTATCCGGAATGGAAATTCTACCATGGGCTATGCCATGCTTGACAATGTTTACGGAAAAACCGCCCCTATCACTTTCCTGGTGGTGTTCGATACCAGCGGCATGATCCGTTCCACGGTCGTTTTAAAATACCGTGAGTCCCATGGCGGGCAGGTACAAAACAAAGTATGGCTCAAACAGTTCACAGGCAGGGGGCAAGCATCTAAGTACCGGGTTGGCAGGGAGGTCTCGGCCATCAGCGGTGCGACCATCTCGGTAAATGCCATGGCCCGCGGTATAAAAAAACTGGGCTTATTGTTTCCCTTTATCCGTCAATCGTTTAAAAAACAGAAAGGCGGGGACGATGCCCGAAATTAATTTATCCCGGCTGGAAGCGGGCATGCGTTATTTTTTGGCTTCCTTCCTTTTTTTGCTCAGCCTCGCGGTGATCAGCGGTTTGATTTACGTGGCGCAAGGTAC
>CAYWBI010000208.1:0-6285 GCA_964456445.1 uncultured Calditrichaceae bacterium | reverse complement strand
AGTTTGACCTCGAAATTGCTTAATTGTAAATGTTTTAATGAATCGAAATACTAGGCTCTACTGGGTTTCTTGTGGGTAAATTTTTAAATAGAAAGAATATTCATAAAAGAGCATAACAGGATTGTTTAATAAAAAATGGATAATTTGGAACCCCGTATTGTTTTTTGGCATGAAGGCAGCTGAGCTCAGGGGTAGAGTGCCCTCTCTGACTAACCCCGTCCTTAAGGGCGGTGAGGAAAGCGAACAAGGCAATTAAGGGGGCTTTAGCCTAACAATTTCATGGGCTAAAGCCCCGAGGAATCAATCGGTTCGTTCGTCCCCGGGATAAATCCCGGGGCTGTTCAAAGAAAAAAAACAATTTGATAGAATTTCCAGGGATTCGCTTGCCCGAACCTTTTGCTTATTGCAACAAAATCAAATTCCAAGGGCTTTCATTCCTCTTTAATTCAAGAAGCATTAAGATTCACTAAAAGGCCTGTTCTATTTCCACACAAAAGCCAGTAGTGCCATTATCTAAAATATAATCTGATCCTATCCAGTATATGCGGAAGCCAAATGCCTATAGCACTTCCCAACTGATCCGTTGTCCGTTTTTCACCCCGTTTCGGTCGCAAAACCCCGCCCGAACTTCGATTATAAATTGGGCCGGTTTCCCGGACGGGTATAATTGTTCCGATTCCGGTTTTGTAAATTTCGCTATATGCACAATACGGTAACGGCTGTCAACAAATATCATGTCCAATGACAAGGGTGTGTTTTTCATCCAGAAGGTGCGGGGTTTCTCATCCTTGTAAACAAATAACATACCCTGGGTTTCCGGTAAGTTTTCGCGGAACATCAACCCTTTTTCTTTTTCATAGTCTGTTTGGGCCAATTCGACAATAAGCTCGATATTTGCCCGGTTTTGTTTATCAAAAAACACAACCCTGCCAAGCTGCTGTTTGTTTTTTGTTAATGCTTCCCGCGCGGCAACACGCTGTTGGATCAACCTGGCCTTTTCCTGCGTATGACGATAATAATAGCCCAGCCCCATCACAATAGCCAATATTATCAGGATGTCGATTAAGGTAAGTCTCCGCGCTTTTTTTATGCTTTTTTTTTGGGATGGATTTAATTTATTTTTCATAAATTCCTTTTAGATACATGCAACGAAAATAAATAGAGGGTGTTTCCAATTTTTAAAACGGTTCAACACTATATCAAATCTAGATACCCTATGGGCCCTGTCCCGATTAAAATCATTTTAATATTTAGGTAAAAATAATAAATCACAAAAATATTACAAAAAAACAGAACCCGGTGCTTTTATTTATTTGAGATTTTTGTATCTTGAACACCAAGTATCTTTGATGTATAAAAATAGAAAACATTTATTATAATCTCCAATATTAATATAGAGCTACCGACATCCATTAAACATGTTTGCCGGCCTAAGGGCCTCTTTATAAGGAATTATTTATATTTTATCTCAATTTCATTTCACTACAACTTCCTACAGGATAATGCATGAAGATTCCCCTGGTCTTTTTTAATTTTCTCCTTGTCACCGGTTGTATATTTAACCATGGCGGCCTCAAATCTGCTGACACAAGCTTCGATGAACCCAAAAACCGCCCGGCTGAATTTACATATCAATCTATCGCACATAAAAAATATTCCAACACAATAAATTATCTTTTTAACAACGATTCTAGTTTCGTAGTTTGTATCGGTCACCCGGTTGATTCCCGGTTAAACAGCACACATTTTTTTATTTATTCCATTAAGGCTTCAAAGATAAATTTTGAGGAAAACGCCGGTATCTACTCAGTACAATGGATCAATGGAAACGTTGTTAAAGTTGAACGTATTCCAGGAATGATCAGGGCCGGTGACCAATCTGCCAACGCATTAATTTATTATTATGATGTAATAACCCGTAAACACACAACACAATTTTCAAAAAAACCATAATAGAGGGGACTGTATGTTAAAGAAATTTATTTTTTTATTTAGTTCACTTCTTCTGATTTTTGCTATTTATTTGACTATAAATAGCCAGGATCAAAAGGAGGTTAACCACACGCGCATACAAAACGCGTATGTGCTTAGATCGCAACAAATTTCTTCATTACAAAAGGAATTGCAAAAAGTTGACCGCTCTTCGGCGGAAAGCGCAATCCTGATCAATAAGATTCAGAAACTTGAAAAACTGCAACGCGGTATTCAAAAAACAAACCAGCCGGATATGATTGCAAAGTTCCAGTATAATATCCGCGTGCGTGAAGGCGATACCGCCCCGGGCTATACCATGAATTATAAATTCAGGGAATTAAAAAAGGCCATAAAACAGCAAAAGAAATTGATAGGCTTACATCAATCCGTAAACGGCCCGGCTTACACCTTTGTTGAACGCGGCCCGCATAATGTACCGGGACGTGTAAGGGGATTGCTCATCGACCCGGACGATGCATCGCATAATACATGGTTGGCGGGAGCCGTAGGGGGCGGGATATGGAAAACCACCAACGGCGGGGAAAGCTGGGAGCCTAAGACAGAAAATCTGCCAATATTATCCATATCGTATTTTGCGCAATCTGCTTCCAATCCGGCCATTATTTATGCGGGGACCGGCGAGGGGTTTTTTAATGTGGATGCAATTGGTGGAAATGGCGTTTTAAAATCGACCGATCATGGCGAAAGCTGGACCTTGCTCCCATCCACAATGGAAAACCCACAGTTTGCCAGTATCAACCGAATTGTCGTCGATCCCAATAATCCCGATATTATACTGACCTGTTCAAATGGAAACGGATTTAGCGCGGACTACCGGACGGTCATCATGAAATCCATCGACGGTGGCGATACATGGATACAAAAATACCAAACCAATCAACGTATCCAGCACCTCATTTCCAACCCAATGAATTTTAAAACCCTATACGCGTCGGTTAATAATGTCGGCGTTATCAAATCATTTGATGGCGGCGACAGCTGGACCAATTCTACCGGTATCCTCGGCGATCTGGGCGGGCGTCTGGAATTGGCCATAAGCCAAACGGATACGAACATCGTATATGCCGCAGCAGAAGGATCTGCCGATAATTCAATTTTGTATGTAACCTTTAATGGTGGGAAAACATGGGCGTTGGCAAAGGACAATGGCAGCGACCCCAATTGGCTTAACGGGCAGGGCTGGTATGACAACACCATTATGGTCGATCCGGAAGATAACATGTCCGTTTTTGTTGGCGGTGTACAACTTTATAAGATCAACCTAACCGATACCACGGTCAGCTCAACTTCAGAAACAAAAGTGTATGATATTATCCGAAATAACACGGTTGACTTTTTGAATACCGTCAACTTTAGCAATAAAAGTATCAACGGTTTTTACTATTCCGACGGCAAGGATGAAAACGCCGTTGACCTGGCCGACTCCGATTTTGTCTCCGTTGAGTTACGTTTTGGACCGGGGCACAGCCAAAAGGCACACCGCTTTACCGTTCCCGAAGGGTCCACATCCGGTGTTCCCGCATCCGGTTATTCCTATCAGGACTACGTAGATGTGCCCTTCGAAGTATGGGATATCACAAACAACAGACAGCTTATGGTCTCCTTTCGCGATCAGGACAGGGACAGCGTATTTAATTACACAAACAGTAGTGACACCAGACAGTATGTTTTTATAAGTGGCCGGACCTATAATCCCGTGACGCCCGATTCCAATATTGCACAAACCGGTGGATATCTGAACAAGCTGCTTTATTTCTACTGGCCCATTTCTCCCGGTACAACCCCTTTTGACAACAACAACTTGCCGGCAACCGAGGCAAAGCTGCAAATCCTTTATGGTGAAATCACAAAATATGCCATCGAGCGCTCCACAACTCTCATGTCTCAGGCAAACAATATCCATGTGGACAACCATAATCTAAAAAGTTTTACCTTGGACACCGGGCAGTATGGTATTTTAAACGCCAATGACGGAGGTGTGGCTTTTTCCCTGACATCCGGGAACAGTTGGCAACGCTCGTTGGGCATTAACACCACCCAATATTATGGGGCCGATAAAAAGCCCGGTACCAATACCTATCTTGCGGGAGCACAGGACAATGGCACCTGGTATTCTGCAAACGAACCGGATTCATCATCTGACTGGAATTATGGACAGTTTTCCGTCAATGCCGATGGCTTCGAAGTTGTCTGGAATTTTAATAAACCAAATTATATGATTGGCAGTTGGCAGAACGGCAACCTGGAACGCTCGGTGGACGGTGGTAAAAACTGGACGAAGGTCCGTAGCGGTTCTTCAGCAAATGACCCGTTTATAACAAAACTTGCGGGGAGCCAGGTTAAAGCCGATTTATTGTTTACCGTCAGCAGTGGCGGGGTTTATAAATCAACAGATTTTGGCGCCTCCTGGCAATTAAAAGCAATTGATAACGACAGTTGGGTTGGTAATAGTTCGTATTCTAATGTAGCCGTATCACTCGCCAATCCCAACATTGTATGGGCAGGCGGCCGGATGGATTCCAATGGTAAGCTCTTTGTCTCCACCGATCAGGGTGAAACGTATCTACCTACGGAAAATTATAAAACATCCCTTGGCGTTATCACTGGCCTGAATACGGATCCGCTGGATGATTCCACCGCCTATGCCCTGTTCTCTTTCGCACATTTTCCAAAAATATTAAAAACCACTAATTTAGGACAGTCCTGGAATGATATCTCAGGTTTTGACGGCAGCGGTGCAAGCAGCAACGGTTTTCCCGATGTAGCTGTTTACGATCTGAAGGTTATGCCTTTTAACACAGATATCATCTGGGCCGGAACAGAAATTGGTTTATTTGAATCCACTGATGCCGGGGCATCCTGGCACCTGGCGCCCTATAACATTCCCGCTGTCGCCATCTGGCAGCTTAAGGAAGTGG
Source organism: uncultured Calditrichaceae bacterium (assembly GCA_964456445.1). Taxonomy (GTDB): domain Bacteria; phylum Calditrichota; class Calditrichia; order Calditrichales; family J004; genus CAYWBI01. The sequence continues at coordinate 1,372 of CAYWBI010000208.1, read as the reverse complement.
AAGATCAAATCGTCATTGCCACGCATGGCCGGGGGGTCTGGAGTGTGACCATACCCGAGCTAACAAGCAACCGTGCCTATGCTCCGCTTATAAACAGCATTTCCCAAAGTTCAACCGGCGATTTACAGTTTAATTTAAAAATGCGCTTCGCATCCGACTCAACCGTTGTTAGGGCAGGCGGGACTAAAATAGGCGTCATTGGGGCCACATCCGCAGGCGGTGACACTTCGATAAGCATGGTTACACCCAATGGCTTGCAGGGCAATAAAACGATCACCTATACGTCCTATAACAAGGGCAATAGCCATCTGAACGGACAGGCATTTAAAATTACCGCCACCGGAAAACCGGAGATTACGCTTGGGCTTTTAGCAATGAAAATCATCAAGGCCAATCTTAAAAGTTATCTGGTCAGTGATATAGAACTTGGCGCAAATCCAAGTATTCAATATGAACTGTTTGATACCGGCGGATCGAAATTATCCGAATCTACATCGGGTATGAACCTTATCAGCAATTCAAAATATGTTTATAGCTCCAGTTATAAACTAAGTTCACCGGGGAGATTAGATGTTACCGCAAGCGGGAACAATCAATTTGGTGTAAACGCCCAGGTAAGTAAAAGCTATAATGTCTCATCTTTGCAAAAGAACAAGCCCACACAGATTGTCCTGGGAGCAAACAACGTTTTGATCGATATCCCGGGTGACAATATTTCTTCCGGGGGATATTATCTTGCCTCCCTGTCAGATCAGCCTGAAACATATAATATATCCGATAAAGGCCGTATTATAGACGATAACAGAATCCGCTTCGATCGAATCATCAACCTCGATGGAAATGCAATCGTGGAAGATGGCATATCTATATCAATCCCTTATAGCGATGAATGGACCGAATCGATAAAAGGAAAATATGCTGATTTTAAAGAAACTAATATTGGTATTTATGAATATCGTGACGGCCAATGGAGTTATATCGGTGGTGAGGGTTCACAGGGCACCGTTGAAGCAAAAACAGATGCGTATGGAAGTTTGGCCGTTTTTTACAACGCAGAGCATCAGACATTGCCAAGGAAATTCGCCTTGTATAAAAACTATCCAAACCCGTTTAACCCGAGAACCACCATTCGTTTCGAACTAGCAAAAACAGCTACGGTCAAACTTAGCATCTATAACATGCTGGGCCAAAAAATAAAAACCCTGGTAGATGGAACAATTGAGGCAGGATATCAAAAAGCCGTATGGAACGGCACCAATGAAAGTGGACAAGCGGTCTCAAGCGGTCTGTATCTATATAGCCTGGAAAGTGGCAATAAACGATTGACGCAAAAAATGCTTCTTGTCAAATAAGTATCCAATCATTAAGAACG
>CAYWBI010000207.1:0-6337 GCA_964456445.1 uncultured Calditrichaceae bacterium | reverse complement strand
TTAACAGGTCTATCTTTTTAAGTTCCATAATCCGTGCTAAAATTGACGGATCAAATTTATAACCAAGAACGGAACCCACCTGTAAGAGCTCCCTGTCTTCTTCGTTAAGGCCGCTTAAACGACGGATAAAAATATCTTCGACACGGTTGGGCACCTCCGATTTAAAATCGATTTTTTTATCGATCCAGATATCATTGTCCTCGTAAATCCCCCCTTTTTCCCGGAACAATTTTATCGTTTCGATCACAAAAAAGGGATTCCCTTTTGTTTCGCGGTACATACCTTGGTAAAAGTCGTCCGAAAACGCGGTGTTTGTAAGAGATTTATCTACCAGCAAATCACAATCGTTGCGCGTTAGCCGCTGCAATTTGATTTCATCGACAATGCCTTCACGACGCATACGGTTTTGCACTTCAACAATCATTTTTGGTTTTCCGTCCTCCTGTAAATCAAAATGATCCGTTCTTGAAATGCCAAACAGAAAAACACGATTTGAAATTATTTTCCTTGAAAGATAATGAAAAAGCCTTAAGCTGGCCTCATCGGCCCACTGTAAATCATCAACTATAAGAACGAGCGGCTTATATTCTGACAATAATGAAATGAGGATATGCAACCCTTCGAACAGATTGGCATTGTTTTCTTTCTTTTCCTGATTGCTGTTCCAGGATGAAGTAAAAAATGTTGTGCAAAACCTTTCGGTAAATTCGGCCAGTATTGGTACTTTTTCCCGAACCATGTTTTTTATTTCCGTTCTTTCCATGTCCGTAAGAACGGAATTTTCCCTGCTAAAAAACCCACGCAAGGCATCTATATAAGGTAAATATGCATCCATGCCTTCATGGTACAGGCAGGTTCCGCTTAGTACCCATACATCCTGATGTTTTACATAATTTTTAAATTGTTTTGCCAATGTACTTTTACCAACCCCGGCCTCACCAGATAGAAATATGGTTTGACCTCCTTCGTTATGAATCTTTTGGAAAGATTTCACCAAGCGTTTGAACTCTTTGTCCCGACCGATAAATACCGAACGGAAACCTTTACTTTCTTCCTGAAATTCCGGCTCATCCCCATAAATAAGAAACCCGTTTTCTGTCTGTGGTGCCTGGGTTGAAATCAGCGCTTCGAGCCTTTCGATCATTTGCCTGGCCGAATCCCAGCGATCCTCCTTGGCATGGCTGAGGGCTTTGAATATTACCGAATCAATTCGTGAATTTAATTTTTTATTATAATAATTTAATGCAAGTGGTTCTTCGTTTAGCTTCTTAAATAAAATTTCAACGGGGTTTTGACCCTGGAAGGGCAATTCCCTGGTGAGGGTCTGGTAAAGTACCACCCCGGCAGCATACAGATCGCAGCGATGATCTACATCTTCACCCAGCATCTGTTCGGGGGCCATAAACTCAACGGTACCTAAAACTTCTCCGGCAACGGTCAGGCCTGCTTTCTGGGACATCTTGGCTATTCCAAAATCGAGGACCTTTGCTTCGTCCTTATCTGTTATCAGAATATTATCTGCTTTTATATCGCGGTGTATAATGCCCATGCTATGCGCCAGTTCCAGGGCTTTTAAAACTTGCACAATCAGTTTTATACTGCGTTCCGCATCCAGAGGGGCTTCCCTTTGAATAAGATTTGAAAGAGGCACCCCTTTGATATATTCCATAACTATATATCGCCCTGCCTTCCCCTCGCCCACTTCGTAAATAGTTACAACATTAGGGTGCACTATTTTTGCGGCTGCCCTGGCTTCACGTATCAGACGATTGGCATTTTGGCCGTCTGATGATGCAGCGGGATGAATTACCTTTATGGCCACATCCCGTTCCAATTGGGTGTCGAAGGCACGATAAACATCGCCCATGCCACCACTGCCAATTTTTTCGATAATATTATAGTGCTCAAGCTGATCCATATTATCCTGCCTGCCAAACATCAAGCTTACTTTTAATATGATTTATCATTGATTTCCAACTAATTCTTTTTGACCGATTTTATTTAAATAATCAAAAGCAATTGTTGCCTTTTTTGCGACATTCATTTCCGTGAACAGCCTATGTGCTTTTCTAATCAATTTTATTGCGTCATCATTGCGCTTACGGTACAGCACCGATATGCCCCATTCCAAAAGAGTCTCGGCATAGCCTAATTCGTTACTGAATTTCCTGAAAATTTCAGCCGCCTTTATAAATTGACGATCCGATGCATCCCAGTTTTGATCTTTTGCTTCGATAATGCCCTGAATTTTATAATACTCGGCAACGCCCAGTTTGTCGTTCAAATTTTCAAGAAGGCGGATCGCTTTAAAACTATACTCCCGGGCTTCCTTAATTTCGTCCAAATGTGTAAGCGCCAGGGCCCTGTTCAAAAAAGTTATAGATTTTAACGGCGCCAGCCCCATCATACCGGTCACGGATAAACTTTTGCCAAAAAATTGATTGGCCTGCTCCCAGTCATTTTCATCTGAATAGGTTATACCAATATTATTATAGATTTTTGCCAATCCCGAATCATCATGCGTTTGCTTGTATAAGGGAATAGCCTGGCTATAGAGCGCTATGGCTTTAAGGGTGTTGCCCATAACATTTGCCACGGCACCAAGATTATTTAATATGAGTGCAATAAGAGATTTATCTTGCGACTCGTTGGCAAAATGTAAAGCCTTATCATAGCTCTGTTGGGCTTCATCATAGTTTCCCAGTTCAAAACTAATGTTACCTAACCCGTATAATACCATTGATTTTTCAAAGGATTGCAACATATCGATGCGTTCCAGGCAATATAAGAAATTGGTCTGGGCGACCTGCCATTTGTTCAGCCGAAAATAAGTAAAGCCCATCTGAATTCGGATAAGGCTTGTGGTTCGGTCCTGAGCTGTTTTACCATGTACGCTTAAGGCCATTTTACAATTTTTGATACTCTGCCCGTAAAAGCCCAAAACCCGGTTCAGCCAGGCCGCCTGCATAAGCACATGAAGCCTTTGTTTTTGCCTGGGTTCAGTAAATTCGAGATTAATTGCCTGTCGGTATAAATCGTGGGCCTCTAAAAACGCAAAATTTTTAAGGGCAATATCAGCCGCTTCGATTAAAAACGGATATGCCCTGTACTTTTCCGAAGACCTGCTATAATGATATGCGAGCAGAAAATTTTTTTCCGCATTGCTGAAAAAGCCCTGTTCCGCAATTTGATTGGCAATGGCAAGATGCAAGCATAATTGGTCAGATGGCGGGATTTGCTTGCTTAGGATCGATTTGATTTCATTGTTTTTAAAATGATACGTGCTCTTGGTGTCTGGTACAAAATATTTCTTATCAACTAATTTTTTCAGTTCTTTCAGAACATTTATTTTAGAGATTGCACTTGAAGCTGCAAGTAATCTATAATCAAATGGGCTTTTAAACAGCGCCGCATATTTTAGTATTTTTCGCTGTATTTCGCTAAAACTCAATATTTCCTGTTGAATGAATTCAATGTTTTTTTGATCCAGCCCCTCCCGGATTAATTCATCCTGATCCAAACCGTCTAAATTAAACCATACGTCGTTCTTACACTAGAGAATTTGTATATTGTAAAGAAGCTTTAAATACTTCATAATTTGACCGGGAATCCCACCGGAAACTTCCAGAAGGAAAGAAGAAAAGTCCCCGCTAAAATCTGTCTTTTTAAACAATTCCAATAAAAGCTGGTGGATATCTGATTTGGAGAATCTATTAAGATTGATCCTGCGAACAAATCCGTCCCGGTTCATCCTCTGAAGAATATCCACGTATAAAGGCGGTTTTTCATTACCGGACACCTGACCATCCTGCCTGAGCGTGGAAATAAATAGTATGGGGTGTTCCTGGCATTTGTCCGCAAGATAGTGAAAAAATTGCCAGGCGGTTTGAGTCGCCAAATGTGCGTTCTCCACCGCGATAACCAGCGGTTTAAGGGCAGCGTGTTCAATCAAGGTGGATAAAATTTGTTGCTGAACCTGGCTTTGTCTCCCGTGGATGACATGTAGTTCCTGCATGACAAAATCGTCATTGGAAAATTCGCTGGATTTATCTTGGACATGATGTAAAGAAGCGGAATTTTCAACATTATCCATCGGTATATTTTGAATCTTATCCAAATCATCGATAAGGCGGAAGAATGGCAAATACGGATCAATTTCCATGTCCTGCCCAAAACACATACGGCATAACAAAGCGTCCTGATTACAGGGACAACTCAAAAATTGATCCAATACAGCCGATTTTCCTATCCCGGCTTCGCCATTTATGACAACAAAGTTACCCCGTCCCCTTATTAGATTGTCAAACTCTGCTCTTAGTTGGGCAAGGACAGCCCTGCGGCCGATGAAAACAGGATCGGGAAATTTATTGTTCCGGGATGATTCCCGGTTCGGGTTGCTCACCATTTTCCGTATGACCTTTTCTCTACAGATGAAAATAGAATTTCTATTTATAAAGGGAATTTATCGGCACTATTAAGCAATGGGATTAGGCTAATGAGCAAAACGGTTATTAATACAACATTTTGCGAACATGCGAGGCAGAAAAAAAAAAAACAGGATATAATATCCTGCTTTATATGAACTTAAATATATATTTAGACGAAATTATTCCGTTCCGATGGCATAGCGGGAGAAATGCGGGAGTTCCCCATTTAGGAGATAGATAATCCCATATTCCACCGAAACATACAGATATTGATAAACCATTGGTTCCCACAGACCGGTCTCAGTATTTTGATAATAAAAATTTAAATTATTCACGTCAACACCGCTTAAATCCAGGCCATAAGCATACATCGTAAGCAACGCAGGCTCTGAAAAAGTAATTCCGTGTGGTGCAAATTCCACATCTACAGCTCCGGCAAAATTTTGGTCGTCCACCGTCAAACCTATTTCGGCGTCCGCACTCATGGTATTGGGACGAATATTTATAAGCGAATAGACGAACATCAGATCAGTGGTATCTTCACCTACATGAAACAATTGTTCCCAGCCGCCATCCAGTGCAGTCATCCACTTCGATACCGATGTTATTTTTTTTAAGTTGGTTTGCGGAAGGCCAAAGTTTAATATTTTAACATTTTGATTATCCTGTTGAATTTTGGCATCCGTAACCTGCGGCGCGCTTGGATTCATTGTATCGCAGCTATACATTAAGGTTAAAAGTAGGATTGCCATTGTGCCTGAAATTAGGTTTTTGAAATATTTTCTTGTTTTCATTGTTTCTCCAATTGAATTGTAATATTATTAAAATCATATAATTTTAACGCCCGTAGGCAATGGCATAACGTGAAAAATGATTTACGTAGAACTCAATAATTTTTTTTCTGGTATTGACAGTGCCGCCAATATATTCCCAAATGCCGGTGTCCTGGTTGTAATAATAAGCGCGTAGATTTTCTTCGATAATCCCCGATAAATCCGCCAGGGCATAAGATACCCTCACCCGCACAGGTTTATTAAAAAAAGTTCCATGTGGGCCAAATTCCACATTATTCAAGGTGCCATCAAATTTGCCCGTAGCCATCCAATCGAATAAAATGGTCATATCCGCAGGTAAAGCATTTTTTGGAAAATTGAGTTCGCTAACGCCATCTGTCTTATCCCCGATCCGTATCTTTCCGCCCTTGGCAGCGCGAATAAATTTCTTGGCATAATACTGGTGTATTTGTTTTTTAAAGATAAAATTTAAATTCCCGTTTGCTGATTCCAACAGGGCAAACTTGGAAAAGCCGTTTAGGACCGCTTGAAGTTTATAATGTTTGAAATCAATTTTCGCTTCCACCTTTTCCCATACGCCCTTTTCTTCATTCCAAACACAGAACACAAGATTGTTTTCATTTACATGGGCCAAATATGCATTCTTAAAGGATAGCTCTATTTTTACAGGTTTATTAAAAGCAACCTGCATGTTTGCGCTTTCCCGGCTGGCCAAGGCGCCTTCATAGGTATGGTCTGCCGCCCATTTAAAGACAACCGTCATATCGTTGTTTAACGTATTTTTCTCAAAAAAGGCCTTACTTTTCTGGTCATCACCTTCCACCTGCAATGTGGCACCGTCTTTGGTTGTTACAAAATATTCCGTTGAGCTTCCACCTTTCAGCAGGGCACTACCATACGCGTCTGTATTGCTCTTTGCCCGGTCAACCTGTAGGGCAAAAACCGGCCCGGCATCGGTCTGCAATACATTTTGACTTGAAGCAAACGATGCATTTGTAGAATCTACCGGATTCTGTTTGCCACAACCGGCAAACATAAGCGATAGCGCCAGGAACAGCAAAAACACCGGTAAGACAAGAGCTCTCCTTATTTTAATCTTATCCATAAAACCCTCCT